>NZ_JBEYXJ010000010.1:0-128061 GCF_040645015.1 Streptomyces sp. NPDC046881
CCCTCGTACTGGACGTACTTGGGTCTGCGCCCGGTGCGGCGAGAGTGCGTGCCAGGCGTCGCGGGGCAGGAGGGACTTTGCGGACACGGCCTAGGGCTCGACCTCGGCCTTAGGGCGTGCCTCGCAGTGGTCGACCTTCAGCAGGAGGCGGTCGCCGACCGGCACCCGGGTGGTCGCCCTGCCGTTCGCGGGCACCGTGACCGTGTAGGACGAGTTGGAGAGGATCTGGGTGCCCTCGTCGTCGTAGAAGGTGACCCAGGCCTGGAAGCCGGCCTTGCGGTCGTTCGGGTTCGTGATCTCGACCGTGGCGTAGGGCCGCTTGGCGGTCGCGCAGCCGACCAGCCTGGCCGTCCCGTCCTTCAGCGGGGCGCTGCTGCCGCTGCCGGACGCCGTGGAGGTGGGGCGGTGGGTGCGCCGGTAGGAGCCGCCGCCCGTGCTGCCGGTGCTGCCGTAGTCGTCGTCGTCCGAGCCGTACGAGGAGCCGCCCGAGGAGCCACCGGAGGAGCCGTACGACCCGCCGGACGAGGAGCCGTACGACCCGCCGCCCGAGGTGGACGACGAACCGTCGTGGTCCTGGTGGGAGCTGCTGCACCCGCCCCCGCCGCCTGAGCTGCCCCGGCTGCCGTGGTGCCGGCCGGACGAGAAGCCGGTCAGGCTGAGCACCACCAGGGTCAGTACGGCCGTGAACTTGAGCGCGCGCGTCCGTGTAGGCATGTGCATGCCAGCACCCTAGCGGCCGGGCGCATCGCATGGCGGCCGCCGTGCACCAGGGGTAGCGTCAGCCCTGGACGGCCGCCGTCTGGAACCCTTCCGTGCAGACCCGGTACGACGGCCGTCGCGCGACTCACGCGGTCCGCGCGGTCCCCGTGCCCTTCTCCGCGTCCAGCGCGTACACGCACCGGTCCTTGCTGCACGCGTACACCACGCCGTCCTTGACCACCGGGGAGCCGGTGATCTCGCCGCCGGTGGCGAGCTTCCAGCGCAGCCGGCCGTCGTCGGCCTTCAGCGTGTAGAGGAGGTGGTCGGTGGAGCCGAAGTGGATACGGCCCTCCGCCACCGCGGGCGCGCCCACGACGTCGCCGCCCGCCTGGAACCGCCACTTGGGGGTGCCGGTGACCGCGTCCAGGGTGTAGAGACCCTTGCCGCTGCCGACGTGCACGTGCCCGGCGGCCACCAGGACCGGCTCGATGGAGGCACGGGCCTCGGTGGCGATGCGCCAGCGGTCGCGGCCGTCGGCGGCGTCGAGGGCGTAGACCGTGCCGAGGTAGTCGGCGAGGTAGACACCGCCGCCGGTGACGGCCGGGCCGGGGGTGAAGGCGGGCGGGCTCAGGAAGACCGCCGGGGCCTCGAAGTGCCAGCGGACCCTGCCGCTGACCGCCTCGACGGCGAGCACGCGGGTGCCGGCGGAGATGTAGACGTGCCCGTCGGGCGCCGGGGTGAGGCGCACCGGGACACCGCCGCAGGAGGCCGCGTCGCCGATGGGGTACGACCAGCGTTCCTCGCCGGTGCGGGCCTCCAGGGCGCGCAGCCGGGCGTCCTGCCAGACGTACACCGTGCCGTCGTGCACGACCGGGCCGGCCTCCGGGGACTCGAAGTCGGTCTGGCAGCCGGTGATCTCCCACAGCTTCTGCCCGCCCAGGGCCTCCCAGGCCTGGACGCCGCCGCCGCGGGTGCCGGTGACGACCGTGCCGCGGTCGGCCTGGAGGGAGTACACCCAGGCGTCCGTGGACAGCCGCCACAGGTCGGTGCCCTCGCGGGCGTCCAGGGCGAACAGGGTGGGGCCGTCGGAGGCGTGGATACGGCCGTCCGCCACCGCCATGGACCAGGCGACGTCCCGGGTCTTGAAGCGGCGGCGGCCGGTGCCCACGTCCAGGGCGTGCACCTCGAAGGAGGTGACGTAGACCAGGTCGCCGTCGACGGACGGGGTGCCCCACACGTCGTTGGACATGCGGAACCGCCAGGGGCGCCAGCCGCTCGCCGTCTCCGGGGGCGCCGGCGGTACGGGCGGTACGGCGGGGTCGGCGCCGGCCACTCCGGGGCGCGGCCGGGACCAGCCGGCCACCAGGCCGGCCTCGGGCGGGGGCGCCTTGACGGCGGCGGCGCGGGCGTCGGCGACCCGGGGGCCGGGGCCGATGGGCACCTGGGCGCCGGCCAGCCGGACCGGGCCGGTGTCGGGGGCGCCGACCGGGACGGGCACGGGCGTGGGGGCCGGGACCGGGGGGTCGTACGGCGGCGGCGGGGGCACGGCGGCCTGCCGGTCGCCGCTGCGCGGGCCGCCGGCCGGGGCCGGGGAGGGCTTGGCGGCGGGACGGCCGCCGCGGCGGGACTCGATGAGGGCGACGGCCTTCTCGGGCAGCCAGGCGGAGGCGGTGCCGCTGTCGTCGGAGCCGGAGCCGAACAGGTGCGGGGCGAGCTGGGCCTGGAGGTCGGCCGGGGTGGGGCGGGCGGTGGCCTCCATCTGCATGCAGAGCTCGATGAGCGGGCGCAGCTCGTCGGGCAGGCCGGTGAGGTCCGGGCCCTCCCGGAGCAGCATGAAGACGGTCTCGACCGGGTTGGCGCCGTGGAACGGCGGGTGGCCGGTGGCCGCGAAGACCAGCATGGAGCCGAGGGAGAAGACGTCGCTGGCGCCGGTGACGCTGCGGGAGTCCTTGGCCTGCTCGGGGGACATGTAGGCGGGGGTGCCGACGGCGACGTTCGTCATCGTCAGACGGGTGTTCGAGACACCGGAGGCGATGCCGAAGTCGATCACCCGGGGGCCGTCCTCGACCACGAGCACGTTGGAGGGCTTGAGGTCGCGGTGGACCAGCCCGGCGCCGTGGATGGACTGGAGGGCCTCCGCGACGCCCGCCGCGAGCCAGCGCACGGCCTGGGCCGGGAGCGGCCCGCACTCGTTCACTATCTCTTCCAGCGAGGGCGCGGGAACGTAGGCGGTGGCCAGCCAGGGCACGGCGGCGCGCGGGTCGGCGTCGACCACGGCCGCGGTGTAGAAGCCGGAGACCGCGCGGGCAGCCTCCACCTCGCGCGTGAAGCGGACGCGGAAGAGCTGGTCCTCGGCCAGCTCGGTGCGCACTGTCTTGATCGCCACGCGCCGGCCGGACGCCGAGCGCGCGAGATAGACCAGCCCCATGCCGCCGGCCCCCAGCCGGCCCAGCACCTCGAACGGCCCGATCCGCCGCGGATCGTGCTGCGTCAGCTGATCCACCACTTGCCTGCCACCTCCCCGTACGAGCCGCGCCACTCTCCATATGTACGCGACCGGAGTGCAGCGTCTCACCACCGCACCGCCGTGGCGGTACGCACCCCGATTCTTCCTGGCCGGGCGGCTGGTTGCGAACCCGGTGACAATCGGGGTGTCTCATGCTGTATCGACCCAAAGCGGACCGGTCAGCGCTGCAGCAGTGCGAACGATGCCCCCTGATTGTCGGTGACGACGGCCACTCGTCCGTACGACGTCTCGAAGGGTGGCGCCTGGACGCGCCCGTCGAGCCGCTGTACGGCCCCCAGCGCCTCCGTCAGGTCCGTGACCCGGAAGTGGACGAGGAAGTGCGGGGGCATCTCGGCCGGGAAGACGTCGGTGACGTCCGCGCGTCCGAAGTCGGGTTCGGCGCCGGTGCCGAACAGGGCGTCGCGGAAGAGGCCGCCGTAGAAGGTGTTCGCGGCGGCGGTGTCCCGGGTGTACAGCTCGGCCCAGACGAAGGTGCCCGGCTCGCGCCGCCGCCCGAAGCCGGTGTGGGTGCCGGGCTGCCACAGGCCGAAGACCGCGCCCTCGGGGTCGGCGGCGAGGGCCGCCGTGCCGAGTCCGCCGACCGGGAACGGGGCCATGACCATCTGCCCGCCGGCCGCCGTGATCCGCCGGCCGAGGGCCTCGGCGTCGGAGGTCGCGAAGGACACCGTCCAGACGGTGGGCATACGGCCGTCCGTCTTGGGTGCCAGCGAGGCGACGAGGTCGCCGTCCAGCCGGGCCCACACCGAGGAGCCGTACGCCGCCTCGAAGGTCCACCCGAAGAGTTCACCGTAGAACCGCTTGCCCGCCTCGACGTCGGGCAGCTGGGCGTCCACCCAGCAGGGGACGCCCTCCTTGTATGTCTCTTCGTTCGCGGATGCCCTGTTTTCGGCCATGCCGTCAAAGTAACCGGGCCGCGCGCACCCCGCAGACCAGGCACACCATCCCCGAGAGCCCCGTGCACCCCATTTGCAGTCGGCCGAATCGCGCTCCGATCACCCCTCGGTAAGCTGACGACATGACAGGACAAGTGCGTACCGTCGACGGCCGCGTGGCCGGCCGGCGTGGGCAGGCGACCCGGCAGAAGCTGCTCGACTGCCTCAGCGAGATGCTCAGCTCCTCCCCCTACCGGGACGTCAAGGTCATCGATGTCGCCCGGAAGGCGGGCACTTCGCCCGCGACCTTCTACCAGTACTTCCCCGACGTCGAGGGCGCCGTCCTGGAGATCGCCGAGCGGATGGCGGCCGAGGGTGCCGGGTTGACCGAACTGGTCCAGGGACGCAGCTGGGCCGGCAAGTCCGGCTGGGCCACCGCGCAGGAACTCGTGGACGGTTTCCTGGAGTTCTGGCGCAAGAACGATGCGATCCTGCGGGTGGTGGACCTCGGCGCGGCCGAGGGGGACAAACGGTTCTACAAGATCCGCATGAAGATCCTGAACTCGGTCAACAACTCCCTCGCGGACTCCATCACGGAACTCCAGTCCAAGGGCCGGGTCGACAAGGACGTGAACCCGGCCGCGGTGGCCGGTTCGCTGGTCGCGATGCTCGCGGCGGTGGCGGCCCACCAGAAGGGCTTCACCTCCTGGGGTGTGAAGCAGGCCGAACTCAAGCCGAACCTGGCGCTGTTGGTACACCTCGGCGTGACCGGGAAGAAGCCGAGCAAGTAGCCTCCGCCTTTTGTCCTTGCACCGAAGTCCTGTCTGGCAGGCGGCGGTTCACCGAGGTGAGCTACCGCCTGCCGTGCTACGCGGGCAGCGGGCGGTCCCGCACCACGTGCTTCATCACCAGGGTCGACGTCAGCCGCTGCACCCCCGGCAGGGTCGCCAGCCGCTCGTCGTAGAGCCGCTGGAAGGCGGCCAGGTCCGCGGTGGCCACCCGGAGCAGGTAGTCCGGCTCGCCGAACAGCCGCTGGGCGTCCAGCACATGCTCCAACTCGCCGACCGCCCGCTCGAACTCCGCGACCGTGTCCCGGTCCTCCTGGCGCATGGACACGAAGACCAGCGCCTCGAAGTTCAGGCCGAGCGCGGCCGGGTCCACCACCGCGCGGTAGCCCTGGACGGCGCCGGAGCGCTCCAGCTCGCGCAGCCGCCGGTGGCAGGGCGAGACGCTCAGCCGCACCCGGGCGGCCAGCTCGGTCACGGTCAGCCGCCCGTCCTGCTGGAGCTCGGCAAGGATTTTCCGGTCCACGTCGTCCATGAAGAAGATATTTGCCCAGAATACGCGATCATGGGCAAACTTCGGGAACACTTTCGGGCCATTCACGCCTAATGTCCCCGGTATGGACTCGGGCCTGCTCTTCTCCTTCCTCGTCGTGGACCTGCTGCTGGTGTGCGTACCGGGCGCCGACTGGGCGTACGTCATCACCACCGCCCTGCGCGGCGGCTCGGTGGCGCGCGCGGTGGCGGGCCTGGTCGGCGGTTACGCCCTGCACACGGTGCTGGCGACGGCGGGGCTCGCGGTGCTGGTGGCGGGCTCGCCCCGGCTGCTGACGGCGCTGACGGTGGCGGGCGCGGGCTATCTGCTGTGGCTGGGCTGGGGCGTGCTGCGCCGCCCGGCCGTCCCGGACGCGGACAGCGCGACGGTGCCCGACGGCCGGCTCTTCCTGCGCGGCGCCACGATCAGCGGCCTGAACCCCAAGGGCCTGCTGCTCTACCTCTCGGTGCTCCCCCAGTTCCTCACCCTCACCGGCGCGCACCTTCCCGTGCCCGCCCAGACGGGGGCCCTCGGCCTGCTCCACATGGCGTGCTGCGCGGCCGTCTACCTCACCGTCGGCGCCCTCGCCCGCGTCCTCCTCACCGCCCGCCCGGCGGCCGCCCACGCGGTGACCCGCACCTCGGGCGCGGCGATGCTCGGGATCGGCGCGCTCCTGCTGGCGGAACGGCTGACGACACTCTGAGACGGCCGCGCGAGAACGCCAATCCCCCTTCCGCAGCAACCAGTTGATCCGGACCGACGCCCCGCCCGGCTCCGTAGACTGGCGGGCATGGCATGCCGCATCAGTGAGCTGGTCCTCGACTGCGCCGACCCCGAACGGCTCGCCGCGTTCTGGAGCGAGGTCCTCGGCTACGTCGAACTCGAACGGGAACCGGACGGCAGCATCGCGATCGGGCCGCCCGACACCGGCTTCGGCGGCCCGCAGCCCGTCCTCGTCCTCAGCCCCAGCAGCGACCCGCGGGCCGGGAAGCTCCCCCTGCACATCGACGTCAACGCCACCGACCGGGAGCAGGACGCCGAGCTGGAGCGGCTGCTCGCCCTCGGCGCCAGGCCCGCCGACGTCGGCCAGACCGGCACGGAGAGCTGGCACGTCCTCGCCGACCCCGAGGGCAACGAGTTCTGCCTGCTGTGCAGCCGGCTGAAGCCCCTCTGAGCCCGGGCCCGCCGCCTAGGCACCCTCGGGGGCCCGGGTCAGCCGGAAGATCCTGAGCTCCCGTTCCACCCGCCCCTGGTACACGGCGTACGGCGGCCAGAACGCCAGCAGCGCCTGCCAGACGGCAGCCCGTTCCGCGCCGGTGAGGAGGAGGGCGGTGACGGGGACGTCCTCTCCCTGCCGGCTGATGGAGGCGTCCGGGTGGGCGAGGAGGTTGTGGGTCCAGGCGGGATGGCCCGGGCGCCCGAAGTTGGAGCCGACCAGGATCCAGCCGCTGCCGTCCGGCTCCGGCATGCAGGCCAGCGGGGTCCGGCGGGGCCGGCCGCTGCGGGCGCCGGTGGAGGTGAGGACCACGCCGGGCAGCAGCCGGGCGCTCGGCAGCACCCTGCCCCGGGTGAGCCGGTGCACGGCCCGGTCGAGGGCCGGGATCACGTGCGGGGCGACCTTGGCGAACGCCCGGGTCGAGGACACCGTCTGCACGAGACGCAGCAGCCCGGCGCCGCCCCTCCCGCGCACCGCTCCGGCCGTGCCCATCAGACGGCCACCTCCCCGCCCGGGGTGAAGATCCCGGCCGTCTCGGCGGCCCGGTCGCGCAGCCGGTGCACCGGGCCGAACAGCAGCGCGTCGCCGGCCGCCCGCTTGAAGTACAGGTGGGCGTCGTGCTCCCAGGTGAAGCCGATCCCGCCGTGCAGCTGGATGCCCTCGGCGGCGGCGCACAGCAGCGCCTCCAGCGCCTGCGCGAGCGCCAGGGCGCCGGCTCCTTCGCCGCGCCCGGCCGCCCAGGCGGCGTAGTAGGCGGCCGACCGCGCCGCCTGCACCGCCACGTGCACGTCCGCCAGCCGGTGCTTGACGGCCTGGAAGGAGCCGATGGGCCGGCCGAACTGCATCCGCTGCCCGGCGTACTCCACGGTCCGCTCCAGCACCCGGGCGGCCGCGCCCACGGCCTCGGCGGCGAGTACGGCGGCGACGGTGTCCCCGGTCGCGGCGAGGGCGGGCAGCACGTCCGTGTCCGGCGACCCCAGCACCTCGGCGGGCACGTCCCGCAGTTGCAGGCGCCCCTGCGGCCGGGTGGCGTCCAGCGCGGACTGCCGGGCGCGTACCAACCCCGGCTCGTCCCCCGCCACGAGGAACAGCAGGGTCCGCGACCGGGCGAAGCCCCCGGTGTGCGCGGCGACGACCAGCAGCCCCGCGCTGTGCCCGTCCAGCACCTGCGCGACCTCGCCGTACAGCCGCCAGCCGCCCTCCGCGCGCCGGGCCTGTACCCCGCCGGCCCGCCCGCCGCCGGCGCTGTACCCGGCGTTCGCGCCGGTCAGGGCGAGGGCGGTGGAGAGCGCGGGTCCGGCGACGGCGAGGGCGGCGGTGAGCGATCCGGCGGCGATGCGCGGCAGCAGCCCGGCGCGCTGGGCCTCGGTGCCGAGGGCGAGGACCAGCGGGGCGGTGAGCGCGGAGGTGGCGAGCAGCGGGGAGGGGGCCAGGGCGCGTCCGGTCTCCTCGCAGGCGAGGGCCAGCTCGGTGGCCGAGCAGCCGGCACCGCCGTACCGCTCGGGCAGGGCGAGGCCGGGCAGGCCGAGCCGGCCGGCGAGGGCCGACCACAGCAGGGGGTCGTGTCCGGCGGGGGTGTCGACGGCGGCCCGCAGCTCCGCCGGGCCGCAGCGTTTGCGCAGCACCTCGCGCAGGGTCCGGCGGATCTCGTCCTGCTCGGCGGTGAGGCGCGTGTCCATGGCCTTCCTCCATATCTGACGGAGCGTCATATTAGGGAGGCCGGAACCAGATGCCCAGAGGGAGGAGCCCTCTCATGAAGCGCGGGACCAGGAAGACCGCCGTGGTCGGCGTGGCGCTGTCCGACTGCGGGCGGGTGGCCGACGCGACGGCGTACGCCCTGCACGCCCAGGCCGCCCGCGGGGCGCTCGCCGACGCGGGTCTGGACCACGCGGTGGTCGACGGCTTCGCCTCGGCGGGCCTCGGCACGCTGGCCCCGGCGGAGGTCGCCGAGTACCTGGGCCTGCGCCCCACCTGGGTGGACTCCACCTCGGTCGGCGGCGCGACCTGGGAGGTCATGGCGGCGCACGCGGCGGACGCGATCGCCGCGGGCCACGCGAACGCCGTGCTGCTGGTGTACGGCTCCACGGCCCGGGCGGACATCAGGGCGGGCCGCCGCACGGGCACCCTGTCCTTCGGCGCCCGCGGCCCCCTCCAGTTCGAGGCGCCGTACGGCCACACGCTGATCGCGAAGTACGCGATGGCGGCCCGCCGGCACATGATCGAGTACGGCACGACGATCGAGCAGCTGGCGCAGGTGGCGGTCCAGGCCCGGGCGAACGCGGTCCTGAACCCGGAGGCGATGTTCCGGGACCCGGTCACCGTCGACGACGTGCTGTCCGGACCGCTGATCGCGGACCCCTTCACCCGGCTGCACTGCTGTCTGCGCTCGGACGGCGGCGCGGCGGTCCTGCTGGCGGCCGAGGAGTACGTACGGGACTGCCGTACGGCCCCCGTCTGGATCCTGGGCACCGGCGAGCACGTCTCCCACGCCGCGATGTCCGAGTGGCCGGACTTCACGGTCTCCCCGGCGGCGGTGAGCGGCCGGCTGGCCTTCGCCCGGGCGGGGGTGGGCCCGGCGGACGTCGACTTCGCGGAGATCTACGACGCCTTCACCTACATGACCCTGGTGACCCTGGAGGACCTGGGCTTCTGCGCCAAGGGCGAGGGCGGGGCCTTCGTGGAGAAGGGCCGGCTGCTGGTGCGGGGCGGGGAGCTGCCGGTGAACACGGACGGGGGCGGGCTGTCGGCGCAGCACCCGGGGATGCGCGGGCTGTTCCTGCTGGTGGAGGCGGTCCGGCAGCTGCGCGGGGAGGCCGGGGACCGCCAGGTCCGGCGCCGGGACGGCGCGTTGCCCCGGCTGGGGGTGGCGTCCGGGACCGGGGGGTGGTTCTGCTCCTCGGGGACGGTGGTGTTGGGGAAGGACTGAGCCGGGGGCCAGCGGTGATACTCGCCCCATGGAACAGCACGATCTTCACGAACTGCTCCGCTCGCTGCGGGTCTGGGACCCGGAGACGACCCGGCTGCCGCCCTTCGACCCCGATACGGCCCCTCCCACCCCGCTGGCCCTGTTCACGAGCTGGTTCGCGGAGGCGGTGGCCGCGGGGCAGCCGGAGCCGCACACCATGTCGCTGGCGACCGCGGACGAGGAGGGCAGGCCGGACGTCCGGATCGTGATGCTGCACGGCGCCGACCCGGACGGCTGGTCCTTCGCCACGCACGCCACGAGCCGCAAGGGCCGCGCGCTGGACGCCCGGCCGTACGCGGCCCTCGCCTTCTACTGGCCGGTGCTGGGCCGCCAGGTGCGGGTCCGGGGGCCGGTCACCTCGGCGCCGGCCGAGGAGAGCCAGGCCGACCTGCACGCGCGGTCCACGGGCGCGCTGGCCGCCGCGCTGACCGGCCGGCAGAGCGAGGAGCTGTCCTCGGTGGCGGAGCTGCGGCGGGCCTCGGAGGCGGCCTGGGAGCGGGCCCGGGCCCATCCCGAGGAGCCGTCGCCGACCTGGACGCTGTACCGGCTGCGCCCGGAGACCGTGGAGTTCTTCCAGGGGGACCCGCAGCGGCGGCACGTACGCCTGGAGTACCGCAGCACCGGGTTCGGCTGGAGCAGGACGCTGCTCTGGCCGTAGAAAGGTTTCTCCCCGCGCGGGTGTCCGCCCGCGCGGGTTCCCGCCCGCGCAGGGTCGCCCCTCCGCCGGTCACACTTCTCCCGCGCCGTACGTCAGGGCGGTGACAACACATCACGAGCCCCGAGGAGACGGCGATGGAGAAGCGTTCGATCACGGCCGAGGTCCCGACGGCACCCCGGATGCCCGAGGACCCCGCCCGGCTCGTGCCCGAGCTGGCCGAGGTGTCGGCGGCCCTGTTCCGGCTCACCGGCAACGGTTCGGTGCCGCGCACCACGATCAGCCTGGTCCAGTTGCGGGCCGGGCAGATCGTCGGCAGCACCTACCTGACCGTCCTGCACACCGGCTTCCTGCGCAAGGCCGGGGAGTCGCAGGAGCGGATCACGTCGGTGGCGTCCTGGTGGGACTCGCCGTACTTCACGGCCGCCGAGCGGGCCGCGCTGGCCCTGGTGGAGGCCGTGCTCCAGCCGTCCGCGGGCGGCGAGCGGGTCTCCGACGAGCTGTACGCGCGGGCGGCCGAGCACTACCCGGGCAAGGCGCTGGCCACGCTGATGCTCGCGATCGGCCAGGTCAACTTCTTCGTCCCGGTCGCGCTCATCGCCAAGCCGGTGCCGGGCCGGTCGTTCAGCGAGCCGTGGAACTGAGGGGGCCCGGGCCCGGCTCACCGCCCACCGGGCCCGGCCGGAACACCGGGATCCCGTCCCGGAACGCCACCACAAGCGGCATCCCGGCCCGCACGGTGTCCGCCGGGCAGTCCACCAGTTCCGTCATCATCCGGGGGCCCTCGGCCAGGTCGACCACCGCGGCCAGGTAGGGGACGCGGCCGGTGAACGGGGGGAGGTCGTTGTGGTGGACCGCGGACCACGTGTAGAGCGCGGCCCGGCCGCTCGCCTCCTCCCAGGCCACCTCCTCGCTCCAGCAGTGCGGGCAGAACTCCCGGGGGTAGTGGTGGGCCCGGCCGCAGGCCCCGCAGCGGCGGACCAGCAGCCGGCCGCGGGCCGCCGCCTCCCAGTAGGGGCGGGTGAGGGCGTCGGTCTCGGGGACGTCGTGGCGCGGGCCGTCCATCAGAACCACCCCAGCGCCGCGTCCAGCGACCAGGTCTGCCAGGACATGCCGAAGAAGCCGGTCAGGGAGATCAGGGCCATCATCGAGTTCTGGCCCTGCTCCGCCCAGTCGTGGATCATGAGGACGAAGTAGACCGCGTTGAGGAGCAGGCCGCCGATCAGCGCGACCGGGGTCAGGAAGCCGGCGATCAGGCCGAGGCCCAGGGACAGTTCGGCGTAGGCGACCACGTACGCCATCAGCCTCGGACGGGGTGCGACCACCGCGCCGAAGCCCGCCCGGACCGGGGCCCAGCGGTGTTCCGCCGCCACGTCCGCCGCCCAGGCGATGCCGCTGCCCCGCTCGAACCATGCCTTCTTGTCCTTGTGCCGCCAGCTCTCCAGCCACCACAGGCCCAGACCGATCCGCAGCACCGCCAGCCATTGCGCGCCGTCGAGCCATATCGAGTCCATGGATCTGACGGTACGTCAGATGGCGGCGGATGCCCACCTGTGCGTCCACCCCGACGTCACCGGCTACCGGGGCGGTGAGCGGTAAGGGGCGCGTTCCTCACGGCCGGGACACCCTTTCCGTGCACCCGTGATCAATCCGCAACCAATTCCGGTCTTGACCGAGACCCATCAACCGGGTGTGTGATTACGCTCCCGCTCATGGCCGTCTCCCGTCCCTCGCCCGCCCACCTCTCGCCGACCCCCGCCGACCGCCCGGTCTACGTCATCGGCGCCGGCCCGGGCGGTCTCGCCACCGCGTACGCGCTGCGGGCGCGGGGCGTCCGGGCCGTGGTCCTGGAGAAGTCCGACCAGGTCGGCGCCTCCTGGCGGCGGCACTACGACCGGCTGCACCTGCACACCACCCGACGGCTGTCCGCGCTGCCCGGCCTCGGCATACCCCGGAGGTTCGGCCGCTGGGTGTCCCGGGACGACCTGGTGCGCTACCTGGAGAAGTACGCCGAGCACCACGAGCTGGAGATCGTCACCGGTGTGGAGGTCCACCGCGTCGAGCGGACCGGGGACGGCACCGGCTGGCTGCTGCACGCCTCCGGCGGCCGGGAGCTGACCGGCAGCGCGGTGGTCGTCGCCACCGGCTTCAACCACACCCCCCGGCTGCCCGACTGGCCGGGGCGGGAGGGGTACGACGGCGAGCTGCTGCACGCCGGCGGCTACCGCAACGCCGAGCCGTACCGGGGCCGTGACGTGCTCGTCATCGGGATCGGCAACACGGGCGCGGAGATCGCCGTGGACCTGGTGGAGGGTGGGGCCGCGCGGGTCCGGCTGGCGGTGCGCACCCCGCCGCACATCCTGCGCCGCTCGACCCTCGGCTGGGCCGCCCAGTACACGGGCGTGCTGGTCCGGCGGCTGCCGGTGCGGCTCGTGGACCGGCTCGCCGGGCCGGTGGGGCGGCTCAGCACCCCGGACCTGTCCGCGCACGGGCTGCCGCGTCCGGACACCGGCCTGTACAGCAGGGTGCGGCAGGGTGCGATCCCGGTCCAGGACGTCGGCCTCGTCGACGCCGTGCGCGCGGGGAAGGTCGAGATCGTGGCCGCCGTGGAGGCGTTCGAGGACGGCAAGGTGGTCCTCGCCGACGGCGGCCGGATCGCGCCCGACGCGGTGATCGCGGCGACCGGGTACGTGCGGGCGCTGGAGGGGCTCGTCGGGCATCTCGGGGTGCTGGACGAGCGCGGCCGGCCGGTGGTGCACGGCGCCCGCACGCCCGCGCAGGCGCCCGGCCTGTACTTCACCGGGTTCACCAATCCCATCAGCGGGATGCTGCGGGAGCTGGCGATCGACGCGGCGAAGATCGCGCGGGCCGTCGCCAGGGCGCTATCCGCCCATCGGTAACTTTGCCGTTCCGACTTGTTCCTGACGGTTCGTCAGTTCAGTAACCTGACAAAGCGTCAGCTACAGCTGACCGTCATGGCTGTCTCACAGGAGGCGGGCGGAACGATGCTCGGATCGACCCACGGCACCCTCACCACCGACTCCCGCCGGGCCCGGGTCATCGCCTGCGGCGACCAGCGGCCCGGCCCCGCCGTCCACGACCGGGTGGCGGACCTCGACGTCAGCGGACGCCCGCTCCACGCGGACGTACCGGACCTGACCCGCTTCTTCCGGCCGGAGTCGGTCGCCGTGATCGGCGCGTCGGACGCCGAGGGCCGGCCGAACACCGGGATCACCCGGCAGCTGCTGGACTGGGCCGGGCGGGTCGGGGCGCGGGTGCACCCGGTGCACCCGACCCGGCCGTCGGTCTTCGGGCTGCCCTGCGCCTCCCGCGTCGCCGAGCTGCCCGAAGAGGTCGACCTGGCCGTGCTGCTGGTGGCCGACCCGCTCCCGCTGATCGAGGAACTGGGCGAGGCCAAGGTGAAGTTCGCGGTCGCCTTCGCCTCGGGGTTCGCGGAGACCGGGGAGGCGGGCGCCGCGGCGCAGGAGCGGCTGGCCGAGGCCGTACGGCGCTCGGGGCTGCGGCTGCTCGGGCCGAACACCAACCTCAACGCCTTCGAACGGTTCCGGAAGGACCTGTCCGGGCCGGCCGTCGCGCTGATCACCCAGTCCGGGCACCAGGGCCGGCCCGTCTTCGCCCTGCAGGAACTCGGCGTCCGGCTCTCGCACTGGGCGCCCACCGGCAACGAGGCCGACCTGGAGACCGCCGACTTCCTCTCCTGGTTCGCCGAACAGCCCGAGGTCGGCGCGATCGCCTGCTACGTGGAGGGGCTCAAGGACGGCCGGGCCTTCCTGCTGGCCGCCGACCGGGCCGCCCGCCGCGGGGTGCCGGTGGTCGCCGTGAAGGTGGGCCGCACCGAGACCGGCGCCCGGACGGCCGCCTCGCACACCGGCAAGCTCACCGGCGCCGACGACGTGGTGGACGCGGCCCTGCGGCAGTACGGGGTGATCCGCGTCGACGCCCTGGACGAACTCCAGGACACCGCGGCCCTGCTGGCGCGGGCGAGGCCGCCCCTGGCGGACGGGGTGGCCGTCTACTCCATCTCGGGCGGCACCGGCGCGCACGTCGCCGACCTGGCCGCCGGGGCGGGGCTGCGACTGCCGCGGCTGTCCCCCGGGAAACAGGCCGAGCTGCACCAGTGGATACCGGAGTACCTGCACGTGGCCAACCCGGTGGACAACGGCGGCCATCCGGTCGGCGACCGGCGCGGCCGGAAGATCATCGACGCGATCCTGGCCGATCCCGCGGTCGGCGTCCTGATCTGCCCGGTGACCGGCCCCTTCCCGCCGCTGAGCGACAAGCTCGTGCGCGACCTGGTGGACGCCGCCGAGGAGACGGACAAGCTGGTGTGCGTGGTGTGGGGATCGCCGGTGGGCACCGAGGCGGCGTACCGGGAGGTGCTGCTCGGCTCGTCGCGCGTGGCCACCTTCCGCACGGTGGGCAACTGCCTCACCGCGGTCCGCGCCTGGCTGGACCACCACCGCTTCGTGAGCGGCTACCGCTCCCCCTTCGACGAGGCCCCGCGCACCCCGTCCCCCTCCTTCCGCAAGGCCGAGGCGCTGATGCAGCCCGGCGGCCGGCTGAGCGAGCACGCCGGCAAGCAGCTGCTGCGGGCGTACGGCATCCGGGTGCCCCGCGAGCAGCTGGTGACCAGCGCGGCGGCGGCCGTACGGGCGGCCGGGCAGGTGGGCTACCCGGTGGTGATGAAGGCGTCCGGCGCGCAGCTCGCCCACAAGACCGAACTGGGCCTGGTGAAGATCGGGCTGACCTCGGCGAGCCAGGTCCGCGACGCGTACCGCGAACTGACCGACATCGCCCGCTACGAGGGCGTCGGTCTGGACGGGGTCCTGGTGTGCCAGATGGTCGGGCAGGGCGTGGAGATGATGGTCGGCGTCACCCACGACGACCTCTTCGGGCCGACGGTGACGGTCGGGCTCGGCGGGATCCTGGTGGAGGTGCTGCACGACGCTGCGGTCCGCGTGCCGCCCTTCGGCGAGGACCAGGCCCGCGCCATGCTCGGCGAACTCCGCGGCCGGGCCCTGCTGTCCGGCGTCCGCGGCCGCCCGCCGGCCGACACGGAGGCGCTGGTGGAGGTGGTCCTGCGGGTCCAGCGCATGGCGCTGGAACTCGGTGACTCGATCGCGGAGCTGGACATCAACCCGCTGCTGGTGCTGCCCCGGGGGCAGGGCGCGGTGGCGCTGGACGCGCTGGTGGTGTGCCGGTGAGCGAGGCCGTACGCCACGAGATCCGCGACCACGTCTCGTACCTCACCCTGGACCGGCCGGAGTCGCTGAACGCCCTCACCCCGGACATGCGCGACCGCCTCGCCGACCTGCTGGCGCAGGCCTCCGCGGCCCCGGACGTCCGGGCGGTGGTCCTCACGGGCACCGGCCGGGGCTTCTGCGCGGGAGCGGACCTGCGGGGCGCAGCCGGCTCGGGCGGCCGGGTGCCGGGCGATGTGGCGCGGGTGCTGCGGCTGGGCGCGCAGCGGCTGATCTGCGCCGTGCTGGACTGCGAGAAGCCGGTCCTGGCCGCGGTGAACGGCACGGCGGCCGGTCTCGGCGCGCACCTGGCCTTCGCCTGCGACCTGGTGCTGGCCGCCGAGTCGGCCCGTTTCGTCGAGGTGTTCGTCCGCCGCGGCCTGGTCCCGGACGCGGCCGGCGCCTACCTCCTGCCCCGGCTGATCGGCCCGCAACGGGCGAAGGAGCTGATGTTCCTCGGCGACGCGGTGCCGGCGCCGGAGGCGCACCGCCTGGGGCTGGTCAACCGGGTCGTCCCGGACCCCGGCCTGCCGGAGGCGGCCCGGGAGTGGGCGACGCGCTTGGCGGCCGGCCCGACGAGGGCCCTGGCCCTGGCCAAACACCTCGTGAACACCTCCCTGGACACCGACCGGGGCTCCGCCCTCGCGGCGGAGGCCTGGGCCCAGGAGATCAACATGACGACAGCGGACGCCGGGGAGGGCCTGCGGGCGTTCGCGGAGCGCCGGGACGCGCAGTTCCGGGGACGGTGACACCCGCAGGGCTTCCTATCTGACGTGCCGTCAGTTTCAATGGGCTCGTGATGGGACACGCAGGGGCGGCGGCCGCCGCCGTCCGGTATCTGGGGGCCGGGCCCGTCGAGGCGCTGCCGCGGCCGGAGTTGCGGTGCGTCCGGGAGGACGAGCCGCCGCCCGTGGGGCAGGCGGAGTTCCGGCGGGTGCTGGGGAGCTTCGCCACCGGGGTCACCGTGATCACCGCGCCCGGCACGGAGGGTGCGGTCGGCCCCGCCGGGTTCGCCTGCCAGTCCTTCTCCTCCCTCTCCCTCGAACCGCCCCTCGTGTGCTTCCTGGTGGGCCGCACCTCCACGACCTGGCCGCGCATCGCCCGTGCCGGCGTCTTCTGCGTCAACGTGCTGAGCGCCGGCCAGGACGAGCTGTGCCGGGCCTTCGCGGTGAGCGGCGCCGACAAGTTCGCGGGGGTGGCGTACGACCCCGCGCCCGTCTCCGGGTCGCCGCGGCTCGCCGGTGCCGCCGCCTGGGTCGACTGCGCCGTCCACGCCGTGCACACCGGCGGCGACCACCTCATCGTCGTGGGACGGGTGGCCGCCCTCGGTGCGGACACCGCGGCGGAGCCGCTGCTCTTCCACCGGGGGCGGTTCGCGCGGCTCCGGGACCACTGAGACCGTCAGCGCCGGGCCAGCCGCCACAGGGACGTGACCTCGGCGGCGCGGGCCGGGTGCAGCGGGTCGGCCGGGTCGGCCGCCCGGGGGTGGCGGGGACGGGTGTCCGTGCGGGACGGCGCGGAAGGCCCGCCTCGTCGATCGCCCCGAGGTGCGTTCAGGATACGGCGAGGGCGCGGACGGCCGGCGTGCCGCGTCGGATGACCAGCGCCATCAGGGCCGCCGCCGCGCACAGCGTGCCGGAGGCGTACCAGACGACGTCGTAGGAGCCGAAGACGTCCCGGGCGGCTCCGCCGAGGTAGGCGACGAGGGCCGCGCCGATCTGGTGGGAGGCGAGCACCCAGCCGAAGACGATGGCGCTGTCCTCGCCGAACTGCTCGCGGCACAGGGCCAGCGTGGGCGGGACGGTGGCCACCCAGTCCAGGCCGTAGAACACGATGAAGAAGAGCATCGGCGGGTGGACGGCGGGGCCCAGCAGCATCGGCAGGAAGAGCAGGGACAGCCCGCGCAGGGCGTAGTAGACGGCGAGCAGGCGGCGCGGTTCGAAGCGGTCGGTGAACCAGCCGGAGGCGATCGTGCCGACGACGTCGAACACGCCGATCACCGCGAGCAGCGAGGCCGCCGTCGTCACGGGCATCCCGTGGTCGTGCTCGGCGGGCACGAAGTGGGTCTGCACCAGGCCGTTGGTGGACGCGCCGCAGATCGCGAAGGTGCCGGCGAGCAGCCAGAAGGTGCCCGTACGGACGGAGGAGGACAGCACGCCGAGCGTGCGGCGGGCGGCGCCGGTGACGGGCGCCGGCTTGGGGACGAACTCCCGCGCGCCGTACGGCGCCACGCCCACGTCGGCCGGGTGGTCGCGCAGCAGCAGCCAGACGAAGGGGACCACGGCGAACGCGGCCAGGGCGACCGTGACCGCGGCGGGCCGCCAGTCGTGGCGCTCGACGATCCAGGACAGCAGCGGCAGGAAGACCAGCTGGCCGGAGGCGGAGGCCGCGGTGAGGATGCCGCTGACCAGGCCGCGCCGCTCGGTGAACCAGCGGTTGGTGACCGTCGCGGCGAAGGCCAGCGCCATGGACCCGGTGCCGAGTCCCACCAGCAGGCCCCAGCACAGCAGCAGCTGCCAGGCCGCCGTCATCCACACGGTCAGGCCCGAGCCGACCGCGATCACGGTGAGCGCGGCGGCGACCACGCGGCGGATGCCGAAGCGGTCCATCAGCGCGGCGGCGAACGGCGCGGTGAGGCCGTACAGCGCCAGGTTGACGGAGACGGCCGCGCCGATCGTGCCGCGCGACCAGCCGAACTCCTGGTGCAGCGGGTCGATGAGCAGGCCGGGCAGGGAGCGGAAGGCCGCCGCGCCGGTGATCGTGACGAACGTGACGGCGGCGACGAACCAGGCGCGGTGCACGCGGTGGCGCCGGCCGGGCGGGGCCTGGACGGGGACGGCGGCGGGTCTTGTCTGAGTCACGTCATCCAGCCTCCGGTACCCGCCTCCGCCCATCGAGTGGCCCGGAGGACAGCCTTCGCTACGATCGGGCCATGAGCACCACAGGGGAATACCGGCCGCACCGGGTCGCCGTCCTCGCCCTGGACGGCCTGCTGCCCTTCGAGCTGGGCATCCCGCACCGCATCTTCGGCCGCCCCAAGGACGCGCGGGGCCGGCACCTGTACGAGGTCGTGACCTGCTCGGTACGGCCGCCCGGCCCGGTCGAGACGGACGCCGACTTCGCCGTGCACGTCGCCCACGGCCCCGAGACCCTGGCCACCGCCGACACGGTGATCGTGCCGGCCTCGTACGAGCGCGGCCCGCTCTACGACGAGGGCCGGCTCACCGACGACCTGGCCGCCGCCCTCGCCCGCATCCGCCCCGGCACCCGGCTCGCCTCCATCTGCACCGGCGTCTACGTCCTCGCCGCCGCCGGCCGCCTGGACGGCCGCCCGGCGACCACGCACTGGGCCGACGCCGAGCGCTTCCAGCGGATGTTCCCGAAGGTCAGGGTGGATCCGGACGTGCTCTTCATCGACGACGGTGACGTGCTGACCTCGGCCGGCGTGGCCGCCGGGATCGACCTGTGCCTGCACATGGTCCGCCGCGACTTCGGCACGGCCGTCGCCAACGACGTGGCCCGCCGCACGGTCGTACCGCCCCACCGCGACGGCGGCCAGGCCCAGTACATCCACCGCCCGGTCCCCGACCCCCAGCTGGCCACGACGACCGCCGCCCGGGCCTGGGCGCTGGCCCGGCTGGACGAGCCGATCCAGCTGCGCGACCTGGCCGAGCGGGAGGCCATGTCGGTCCGCACCTTCACCCGCCGCTTCCGCGAGGAGGTCGGCGTCAGCCCCGGCCAGTGGCTCACCCAGCAGCGCGTGGAGCGCGCCCGGCACCTGCTGGAGACCACCGACCTGTCGATGGACCAGGTGGCCCGGGAATCGGGCTTCGGCACGGCCCAGTCGATGCGCCAGCACCTACAGGCGGCGCTCGGGGTCACGCCCACCGCCTACCGGCGTACCTTCCGCACCGGCGGCGGCGCCGAGCGGCACGGTGGCGCCGGCGCCCGGCACTGACCGGGCCAGGCGTATCTCGCCCCACCAGCCGACCGCCGTCAGCAGCAGGGTCAGGGCCACCCCGGCGAGGATCGCCGTCGAGGGTGCGGCGAGCGGCAGCAGGGCGCCGGCGAGGGAGCCGGTGGCCGCGTAACCGGCTCCGACGGCCGCGTACATGACCGAGTAACCGGCGGCCAGCGCTCCCGGCGGGAGCACCTCGCGCAGGGACAGGTTGCGGGTGAGCATCGCGCCGGACTGGAGCAGCCCGGCCACGCCCAGCGCCGCCGCGATGCCCGGCGCGCCGGGTACGAGGGCGACCGCGGTCACCGCGGCGGCCGTCCCGGCCATCAGGACCACGCTGCGGGTGCTGAGCCGCCCCGGCCAGGTCCGCAGGCCGTACAGGAAGGCACCGACGGCCGAGGCCACCGACATCACCGTCAGCAGCGGGCCCGCCCAGCCGACGCCGATGCCGCGCTGTTCGAGCAGGGCGGGCAGCACGAGTTCGGCAAGGGCCAGCAGGGACAGGCTGGCCGCGCCCGTGACGTACACCGGCCAGGCCCGGGCCAGCACGCGCAGTCTCGACGTGCCCTTCCCGTCCCGCTCGCCCTGCCCGTCCGCCGCCCAGCCGGCCGGCAGGAGCCACAGGCCCACCACGGACGCGGCCATCAGGGCGGCTTCGAGCAGCAGCGGGAAGCGGGGGCCGGCGCCGAGGGCGAGGCCGGTGACGGTGGCCGGGGAGACGGCCCAGACGCCGAACGTGAGCATCGACTCCACGGACAGCGCCTGGGCGGCCGCGTGCCCCGGCACCAGGGAGGTGAGCAGCGCGCGCAGTCCGCCGGGCGCCGCGGCGGGGCCGGCCCCGGCGAGGAACGCGAACGCGGCGAGCACCGCGCCGGGCGCGCCGGGGAACGCGCCGAGGCCCGCGAAACCGGCGGCGCCCGCGGCGAGTCCGGCGGCCAGGTGCGGCCGGGCCCGCCGGGCGTCCAGGCGCATGCCGAGCACGGGGGCGCCGAGGATCTCACCGACGACGTAGGCCGCGGCCAGGGCCGCGCCCAGGGAGTAGCCGCCCGGGCGCTCGCGGACCAGGAAGACCAGGGCCAGCGGGGCCATGGCCACCGGCATCCGGGCGCCGACGGCCACCAGGGCCCAGGTCAGGACCCGCCGGGAAACGACATCGCGGTAGCTCATGACTCGACGGTAGGGGCCGGCACCGACAACCGCCGACCCGATTTCCCGAGCCTGTGGACAACTTCCGGCCACCGCGCCTGACGGAGGGTCAGCACACCGCACCGGGCGGCCGGCGCGGCTCAGAACGTGAGCACCGCCCGCGCCACCCGCCCCGCCTCCGCCTCCGCCCGGGCCTTGTCGAAGTCCTCCACCGGATAGGCGGCGGTCACCAACTCGTCGAGCAGCAGACGCCCTTGCCGGTACAGCTCGGCGTACAGGGCGATGTCCCGCTGGGGCCGCGAGGAGCCGTAGCGGCAGCCGAGGACCGACTTGTCCAGGTAGAGGGAGGAGACCAGGAAGGACGCCTCGGCCGTGGCCGGGGGCACGCCGAGCAGGATCGCCTGGCCGCGCCGGTCGAGCAGGTCGACGGCCCGGCGGATCAGCTCCACCCGGCCCACGCACTCGAAGACGTGGTCGGCCCCCGTCGGCAGCAGGTCCCGCACCCCCTCCGCCGACGTCAGGAAGTCGGTGGCGCCGAACTGCCGGGCCGCCGCCTCCTTGGCCGGGTTGGCGTCCACGGCCACGATGCGCAGGGCGCCCGCGAGCCGCGCGCCCTGGAGGACGTTCAGCCCGATCCCGCCCGTGCCGATGACGACCACGCTGTCCCCGCGGTCCACCCGGGCCCGGTTCAGCACCGCGCCGACCCCGGTGAGCACCCCGCACCCGATCAGCGCGGCCGACGCCAGCGGGATGTCCTCGGGGATCCGCACCGCCTGCACGGCCTTGACGACCGTACGCTCCGCGAAGGCGGAGTTCGCGGCGAACTGGTACACCGGCTCCGCGCCCCGCGTGAACGGCTTCCCCGGGCGCCCGATCGCCTGCCGGCACATGGTCGGCCGCCCCCGGTCGCACTCCGCGCAGGTACCGCAGTTGGCGAGCGTGGACAGGGCGACGTGGTCACCGGGCGCGACATGGGTGACGCCCGCGCCCACGGCCGCCACGACCCCGGCGCCCTCATGGCCGAGCACCACCGGTACGGGGAACGGGATGGTGCCGTCCACCACCGACAGGTCGCTGTGGCACAGTCCGGCCGCCGCGACCGCGACCAGCACCTCGCCCGGCCCGGGCTCCCGCACCGCCAGGTCGTCGACGACCCGGACCTGTCTGCCGTCGAACACCACACCACGCATCACACGGCCCCCTTCGGCTCGGCCGGCAGACCGAGCACGCGCTCGGCGATGATCGTGCGCTGGATCTGGTCCGAGCCGCCGTAGAGGGTGTCGGCCCGGGAGAACAGGAACAGGTGCTGGGCCGCGTCGAGCGGGTACGGCGATGCGGCCGACCAGTCCGCGGGCCCCGCGGCCGCCGCCGCGCCCCGGACCTCGACCGCCAGCTCGCCCAGCCGCTGGTGCCAGTTCGCCCACAGCAGCTTGGCCACGCTGGGCGCGCCGGGGCCGGCCGGGCCGCCGAGGGTGCGCAGGGCGTTCCAGCGCATCACCCGCAGCTCGGCCCACTGCCGCACCAGCCGGGCGCGCAGCACCGGGTCGTGTACGGCCCCGGTCTGCACGGCGGCGTCGATGACCTGCGCCAGCTCCCGGGCGAAGCCGATCTGCTGGGCCAGCGTCGACACCCCGCGCTCGAAGCCCAGCAGGCTCATCGCCACCCGCCAGCCGTTGCCCTCCCCGCCGACGACGTGCTCCACGCGCGCGCGTGCCCCGTCGAAGAAGACCTCGTTGAAGTCGCTCGTGCCGGTCAGCTGCCGGATGGGCCGGACCTCGATCCGGCCGGGCTGGTCCATCGGCACGAGCAGGAAGCTCAGCCCGTGGTGCCGCCGCGCGTCCGGGTCGGTCCGGGCCAGCACGAAACACCAGTCGGCCTCGTGGGCGAGCGAGGTCCAGATCTTCTGCCCACGGATCCGGTACCCGTCCCGCTCCCGCACCGCCGCCGTCCGCACCCCGGCGAGATCGGACCCGGCACCGGGTTCGCTGTACCCCTGGCACCACAGCTCCTCGCCGGCGGCGACCGGCGGCAGGAACCGCTTCTTCTGCTCCTCGCTGCCGTGGGCGAGGAGGGTGGGCGCCAGCAGGTTCTCCCCGATGTGCCCGGAGCGCGGGGGCGCCCCCGACCGGGCGTACTCCTCGGCCCACACGACCTGCTGGGTGAGGGTGCCGGTGCGGTTGCCGTACCCCGGCTCCGGCCATCCGAGCCCGATCCATCCGGCGGCACCGAGGGTCCTCTCCCAGGCGCGCTTGCCCATCGAGGCGTCGACGCGCTCCCCCAGCCACGCCCGGACCTCGGCACGGAAGTCCTCGTCCTCATCGCTGAACCCGAACTCCATCGTCCACCACCTCTGGTTGGCGACCGGCGTCGGTGCCGGCCGGAGGCGCGTTCGCTCACCCGCGCCGACGGGGTGCCGCTGCGCCCCCGAAGGGGCGCGGGGAACCGCGCGACCAGCCACCACGCACCCGCAGCCGCCCCACCGCAACGCGCCCCGGGCTCTCAGGTGTTCGGCCGGCCCCCACGCCGCGCCGCCTCCTCCATCGCCCGCAGCTCGGAGAGCATCCGCATCGGATCCACCCCCACCGACCCCGGCAGCACCTCGGCGATCCGCTCCGGCGTCCAGGTCCCCTCGGCGTAAACGGAACGGATTTCCCTGGGCTGCGCCCAGACCGCGATCTTCGGTCCGGCGACCGTGTACACCTGCCCGGTGACGCCCTGCGCGGCGGCCCGCTCGGACAGCAGGTACACCACCAGCGCGGCCACGTCCTCCGGCTCGCCGATCTCCGCCAGTTCCGTCGGCACGTTCGCCGACATCCGGGTACGGGCCACCGGCGCCACCGCGTTCGCGGTCACCCCGTACTTGTGCAGCCCCAGGGCCGCGCTGCGGACCAGCGAGATGACGCCGCCCTTGGCCGCGCTGTAGTTGGCCTGCGAGACGGATCCCTGGTGGTTGCCGCTGGTGAAGCCGACGAGGGTGCCGGAGCGTTGCGCGCGCATGACGGCGGACGCGGCCCGGAACACGGTGAACGTGCCCTTCAGGTGGGTGGCGACGACCGGGTCCCACTCCTCCTCGGTCATGTTGAACAGCATGCGTTCGCGCAGGATGCCCGCCACGCACACGGCCCCGTCGATGCGGCCGTAGGACTGCACCGCCGTGTCCACGACCCGCTGCCCGCCGGCCATGGTGGAGATGTCGTCGGCGACCGCGACGGCCGCCCCGCCCGCCGCCTCGATCTCCTTGACGACGGCCTCCGCGACCTCGCTGGTGGGCGAGGCGCCGTCCACCGCCACGCCGTGGTCGTTGACGACGACCTTCGCCCCTTCGGCCGCCGCCGCCAGGGCCACCGCCCGCCCGATGCCGCGCCCGGCACCCGTCACGGCGATGACCTTGCCTGCCAAGAAGTTCCCCACGCCCGGCCCCTTCCCGCAGTTTCTGACGGTTCGTTAGATTGACGGTCCGTTAGATTTTATGGCCCGCCGCACGCGCGGGCACAAGCCCCGGGGAGGCACCGGATGGCACTGGCGGAGGAGTTCCACGCGATCGCGGGGCGCGTGAACAACTGGGGGCGCTGGGGCGCCGACGACGAGATCGGCACCCTGAACCTGATCACGGACGAGGTGGTGCGCGAGGCCGCCGCCGAGGTGCGCACCGGCCGCCGCGTCCCGCTCGCCCTCCCCCTCCGGCAGGACGGCGTGCAGACGGGGATGATCCCGGGCCGGCTCAACCCGCTGCACGCGATGGTGCAGCTCAACCAGGAACTGTTCGGGCCGGGAACGGTGGCGTGCAACGACGACGCGGTCACCATGGGCCTGCAGGCCGGCACCCACTGGGACGCGCTGCCCCACGTCTCGCACTCCGGGAAGCTCTACAACGGCCGCCCGGCGCACACGGTCACCGCACACGGCGGTGCGGAGTTCGGCGGCATCGACAAGGTGCGCCACCTCGTCTCGCGCGGGGTGCTGCTGGACGTGGCCCGCGCGCGCGGGGTGGACCGGCTGGCGGGCGGCCACGCGGTGACGCCGGAGGACCTCCGGGCGGCCGAGGAGTTCGCCGGTACGCGCGTGCGTGCCGGGGACGTCGTGCTCGTACGGACCGGGCAGGTGCAGGTCTATCTGGCCGGGGACAAGCACGGGTACGGCTATCCGTCGCCGGGGCTCTCGGTGCGCTGCCCGGAGTGGTTCCACGCGCGCGACGTGGCGGCGGTCGCGAACGACACGCTCACGTTTGAGATATTTCCGCCCGAGATCGAAGATCTGTGGCTGCCCGTGCACGCCCTGCACCTGGTGGAGATGGGGATGCTGCAGGGCCAGAACTGGAATCTCGAAGAGTTGTCCACAGCCTGTGGAGAAACGGGACGGTACACGTTCCTGCTGTCGGCGATGCCCGAGCCGTTCGTGGGCGCGACGGGCACACCGGTGGCGCCGGTGGCGATCCTCTGAAGCGCGACGCGGCCACGGCCGCGCCGGCACGGTAGCGGTTGGCGGCGCGCCTCCCCCACCGTCCTACGCACGCGCCGCCACCCGCTGCGACCCGCCTTCGACGAGGACCACCGAACCCCCGGGCGGCCCTCGCCGTCCCCTCGCGGCGAATCGTCGCCCCCAAGCCTGATCAGCCGCCCAGAAGACGTCAACGCCGGTACGGGGATGTGTTGCGACACCATGCTCGCGGGGCCCGCGCACGGTTGCACCCCCCGGCGCATCACCGCTCCCGGTGACTACACGGCTTCGAAGGCGAGACCCTCGTACGCGGACGAACCGCCCCCGTACGCCAGCGCCGCGCTCTCCCGGGGTGCTGAACAGCGGTCCAGCTCGCACCAGATGCTCTTGCCCGCGCCGTCGGGGCTCCAGCCCCAGCGGTCGGCCAGGCAGTCCACGAGGGCCAGGCCGCGCCCGCCGGTGGCGTCACCGCCGGCGCAACGGGGCACGGGGGCGCGCGAGCTGCCGTCCGCGACCTCGACCCGGACCGTGGCCGACGGGCACTCCCCGGCGGCCGGGGCCGGCAGGCACAGCCGCAGCACGGCCGGACGGCCGGTGTGCACCACGGCGTTGGTCACCAGCTCGGAGACGAGCAGGATCAGGGTCTCGGCCAGCGGCTCGTCGGCCGTTATCCCCGATCCGGCGAGCCGCGAGCGGGCCCACCTCCTGGCTCGCCCCACCTCCGCGGGGTCGGGCCGGATCTCCAGCTGCACTTGAAGCACCTGCACCGCTCACACCATCCGAACCGGCGGACACATGACCCCACGCCGACCGCGTGCCACGGCGGCAGCCGTGGCGACGATCACGACGAGGGCCACGATCGTAGCCATTTTCTGCATGGCCAGAACAACGGCCAGAGCAGGGGTCACGGACTGTGACTCCCTTGCGAGACAGCATGGTTGACGTACAGTCACCCCAACAAGCGCTTCGGGCATATTCCCGCGCGAAGGAGTACGCGTGCGGCATACTGTGCGACGCTCGTGCCGGGGGTTCGAACAAGCGGCGGCCACGACCGCGACCGCCCCGCGAGCAGCGGCGCACACCGCGCGGCCCGGCACCGTCCCAGGGGGACCGCCGGCACGGCTCGTACGCGCAGCCACTCGCATCCCACACAAGGTACCGGAGCACCCGCCCGACTCCAGGCCGTGACGAGTCTCAAGCAGGACACAACCCGGTATCAACGCTCCGTGATTCCAGTACGCCACGATCCGCGACATCGTGGGCCATGGCTTCGGGCGTACCGCGGCCCGGGGCGCGGCCGTCGGGTCAGCCCGCCAGCGCGGCGGCGAGCAGTTCCGCCCCCTGCGTGCTCCCCCCGGCGCGCCGGGCCCGCACCCAGGCCCGTTTCAGGTGCAGATGCACGTCAGCCTCCCAGGTGAAACCCATGCCGCCGTGCACCTGGAGGCAGTCGCGCGCCCCCTGCACGGCGGCCTCGTCGGCGAGCAGCCGGGCGGCGGCGATGTCGGCGGGGTCGGCGGTGACGGCGGCGGCGTAGACGGCGACCCGGGCGGTCTCGGCCCGCACCAGCAGGTCGGCGCACAGGTGCTGGACGGCCTGGAAGGCGCCGACCGGCCGCCCGAACTGCTCGCGCCGCCGGGCGTGTTGCACGGCCAGCTCGCACACCCGTCCAGCCGTGCCCAGCTGTTCGGCGGCGGTCAGGAGCACGACGACGGGGTCCGGGGGGCCGGGGACCGGCACCCGGTGCAGCGGGGTGAGCGGATCCACCGACCGCAGCGGTACGGCTCCGGAGGCGTCCCCGCGGACCACGTCGGCCGCGTCCAGCCACTCCGCCAGCTCCCCGTCGACGGCCGCCACGACCGTCTCCCCGCGCGCCGCCCCGGGCACGCGCGCGGCCGCGAGGTGCGTGGCGACCAGCGGCCCGGGCAGCAGCGCCCGGCCCGCCTCCTCGAAGACCAGCACCGCCTCGGGCAGCCCCAGCCCGACCCCGCCGTCCGCCTCCGGCAGCCGCAGGGCGAAGAAACCGGCCTCGCCGAGCGTCCGCCACAGGGCCCGGTCGAGCCGGCCGGGCGTGTCGACGGCCGCGCGCAGCGCCTCCCGGCCGAAGCACCGCCCCAGCAGCTCCCGTGTGCCCGCCCGCAGGGCCTCCTGGTCGTCCGTGAGCCGGAAGCGCACGGTCACCTCCCCCTGGGCAGGCCGAGGATCCGCTCGGCCACGATGGTGCGCTGGATCTGCGAGGTGCCGGCGGCGATCGTGTACGACAGCGAGGACAGCCGGTCGAGCACCCAGGGGCGGTCCAGGTCCAGGCCGTCCGGGCCGAGGACCTCGGCGGCGGTGTCGTACAGCTCCTGCCGGGCGTGCGAGTAGCGGAGCTTGAACACCGAGCCGCCCACGCCCGGCACCCCGCCGCTCGCCTCCGCCGCGCTCACGTTCCACTGGGTCAGCCGCCACAGCGCCCGGAACTCCGCGTCGAGCCGGCCCAGCCGGCGGCGCAGCACGGGATCGTCCCAGCGCCCGTTGCCGCGTGCGGTGCGGGCGAGTTCGGCGAGGACGCGGCGGCAGGCGACGACCTCGCCGACGAAGGCGGTGCCGCGTTCGAAGGAGAGGGTGACCATGGTGACGCGCCAGCCGTCGTTCTCCTCCCCCACCCGGTTGGCGACCGGCACCCGCACCTCGTCCAGGAACACCTCGGCGAACTCCGCCGATCCGGCGAGGGTGCGCAGCGGCCGTACGGTGACGCCCTCGGCGTCCATCGGCATCGCCAGCCAGGTGATGCCCCGGTGCCGGGGCGCGGCGGGGTCGGTGCGGACCAGCAGCTCGCACCAGTCGGCGACTTCGGCGTGCGAGGTCCAGATCTTGGACCCGGTCACCACGTAGGCGTCGCCGTCCCTCCGCGCGCGCGTGCGCAGCGACGCGAGGTCGGACCCGGCGTCCGGTTCGCTGAACCCCTGGCACCACACCTGCTCGCCGCGCAGGATCGGCGGCAGCCAGCGCGCCCGCTGCCCGGCGGTGCCCTCGGCGGCGATCGTCGGCCCGGCGTGCAGCAGTCCGACGAAGTTGGCGCCCACATAGGGCGCGCCCGCCTGCTCGGTCTCCTCCAGGAAGATCAGCCGGAGGGTCGGGGAGGCGTCCCAGTGCACGTGGGCGTACCCGGCGTCGTACAGCATCCGCTGCCAGCCGAGGTCGTAGGCGCGGCGGCCGGGCCAGTCGTCCGGGGACGGCCTGGCCGGCAGGGTGGGCAGCACCGTGCCGAGCCACGCGCGCAGCCGGGCCCGGAACTCCTCCTCCTCGGGCGTGCAGGACAGGTCCACTAGCGGTCCAGGTCCAGGCCGAGCATGCGGATGGCGTTGCCCCGCATCAGCTTGTACACGGTCTCGTCGTCGAGGCCCTTCACATGGTCGAGGGCGACCTCCTTGGTGTGCGGGAAGGTCGAGTCGACGTGCGGGTAGTCGGTCTCGAAGGTGGCGTTGTCGCGGCCGACCACGTCCAGCGAGGCGACGCCGTGCCTGTCGCGGAAGAAGCAGCAGTAGATCTGCCGGTAGTAGTACGTCGACGGCGGTTCGGGGATCAGGTCCCTGACCCCGCCCCAGGCGCGGTGCTCCTCCCACACGTCGTCGGCGCGTTCCAGGGCGTACGGGATCCAGCCCATCTGGCCCTCCGAGTAGGCCAGTGTGAGTTGCGGGAAGCGCACCAGGACCCCGCTGAAGAGGTAGTCCATCATCGAGGCCATGGCGTTGTTGAAGCTCAGGGACGCCTGGACGGCGGGCGGTGCGTCGGGGGAGGCGGCGGGCATCTGGGAGCTGCTGCCGATGTGCATGTTGACGACCGTGCCGGTCTCCTGGCAGACGGCGAAGAACGGGTCCCAGTAGCCGGAGTGGATGGAGGGCAGCCCGAGGTGGGTGGGGATCTCGGAGAAGGTGACGGCCCGCACCCCGCGCGCGGCGTTGCGCCGGATCTCGGCGACGGCCAGTTCGACGTCCCACAGCGGGATCAGGCACAGCGGGATCAGCCGGCCGCCGCTGTCCCCGCACCACTCCTCCACCATCCAGTCGTTGTAGGCGCGGACGCAGGCGAGGGCGACCTCCTTGTCGTGGGCCTCGGCGAAGGTCTGCCCGCAGAAGCGCGGGAAGGTCGGGAAGCAGAGGGAGGCCTCGACGTGGTTGAGGTCCATGTCCTTGAGGCGCTCGGCCGGGTCCCAGCACCCGGGGCGCATCTGTTCCCGGGTGATCCCCTCCAGGGTCATCTCGTCCCGGTCGAAGCCGACGGCGGCGATGTTCCGCTTGTACGGGAACTTCAGGTCCTCGTAGATCCACCAGTCGGTGGGCTGGCCCTGCGGGTCCATGGTGATCTGGTACTTCCCGCCGACGTAGGCCAGTTCGCCGATGCCGGCGGTCAGCGGACGCGGCCCCCGGTCGCGGTACCTGGCGGGCAGCCACGTCGCGAAGAGGTGGGCGGGCTCGATCACGTGGTCGTCGACGCTGATGATGCGGGGCAGTTCGGTCACCATGGTCCCCTCCGCCGGACGGTACTTATCTGATGGTCCGTCAGATAGCATGGCAGCTGACGAGCCGTCAGCCAAGCAGGGGGCACCCGTGGACGAGACCCCGCACACCCTGAGTTCCGCCCGCACGCTGTGGGAGCTGGCCGACCGGCGGGCCCGGCTCACCCCCGACCGCCCGGTGCTGCTCCAGGGCGGCCGGACGCTCACCTTCGGGGGGCTGCGGGAGGGCGCCGAGCGGGTCGCGGCGGGCCTGTACGGCATGGGGGTGCGCCCCGGCACGGTGGTCGCCTGGCAGCTGCCCACCCGCATCGAGACCGCCCTGCTGTCCTTCGCGCTGGCCCGCCTGGGTGCCGTGCAGTCCCCGCTGATCCCCTACTACCGGGAACGGGAGACCGGGTTCGCGCTGCGCGAGTCGAAGGCGGAGTTCTTCGCCGTACCGGGCGTGTGGCGCGGCCACGACCACACCGGGATGGCGCACCGCCTCGGCGCCAAGGGCGTCTTCGAGGCGTACGGCACCCTCCCCGACGGCGACCCCTCCGTGCTGCCCCCGCCGCCCGCGGAGGGCACCTCGGTCCGCTGGATCTACTGGACCTCGGGCACCACCTCCGACCCCAAGGGCGTGCTGCACACGGACCGTTCCCTGATCGCGGGCGGCTCCTGCCTGGCCCACGCCCTGCGCCTGTCGGCGGACGACGTCGGCTCCATGGCCTTCCCGTACGCCCACATAGCCGGCCCCGACTACACGGTGATGCTCCTGCTGTACGGCTTCCCGGCGGTGATGTTCGAGCACTTCGCGCTGCCGGAGGCACTGGCGGAGTACCGGCGGCACGGCGTGACGGTGGCCGGCGGCTCCACGGCCTTCTACTCCATGTTCCTGGCCGAGCAGCGCAGGCGGCCGGGCGAGAAGGTGATCCCCTCCCTGCGCCTCCTCGCGGGCGGCGGCGCCCCCAAGCCGCCCGAGCTGTACCACGCCGTGGTCCGCGAGATGGGCGTCCGGCTCACCCACGGCTACGGCATGACCGAGGTCCCGATGATCACCATGGGCGACCCCGAGGACACCCCCGAGAACCTGGCGACGACCGAGGGACGGCCGCCCGGGGGCATGGAGATCCGGATCGTCGACGGCGAGGTACGGCTGCGCGGGGAGGCCGTCTGCCAGGGCTACCTGGACCCCGCCCAGACGGCCGCGGCCTTCGACGCCGACGGCTTCCTGCGCACCGGCGACCTGGGGCACCTCACCCCGTCCGGGCACCTGGTGCTCACCGGCCGCCTCAAGGACGTGATCATCCGCAAGGGCGAGAACATCTCCGCCAAGGAGATCGAGGACCTGCTCGCCACCCACCCGGCGATCGCCGACGCGGCCGTCGTCGGCCTCCCGGACCCCGACCGCGGCGAACTGGTCTGCGCGGTGCTCGAACAGCGCCCGGGCACCCCGCCGTTGACCCTCCCGGACATCGTGTCCCACCTCCGCGCCCAGGGCCTGTCCGTCCACAAACTCCCGGAACGGCTGGAGGTACTGGAGGCCCTGCCGCGGAACGACACCCTGCGGAAGGTACTGAAGTACAAGCTGCGGGAACGGTTCTCGGCTACTCCGGGACGGTGAAGTAGCGGGCGAACGCCGGTACGAGGTCGGTTTCGGTGATGTGGCCGTCGGTGTCGGTGTCGAGGGCGGCGGCCACCGCCTGGGCGGTGTCGGCGGGTACGTGGAGCACCTGGAGGACGCGGGCGGCGTCGGCGACCGTGACGCGGCCGTCGGCGTCCGTGTCGGCCACGGCGAGGGCCGCGTGCAGGAAGGGGCGGGCGATCTCGGCGAAACGGCCGGGGTTGTCGCGCAGCCGCTTGACCGCGCCGGTGACGAACTCCTCGCGGGTGATGCGCTGGTCGCCGTCCCGGTCGGCGATGCCGGCCATGCCCTGCCAGAACGCCTCCGCGCCGGCGTAGAGCGCCTGCCCCTTGTCGGAGCGGGCGGGCACGGCGAACTCGGCGAGCAGGGCCTTGGCCGCGGCGCTGAAGTCCTCGCGGTCGATGTAGCCGTTGCCGTCCTGGTCGAAGGTGGCGAACCGGGCGGCGATCCTGCGCTCGTACTCGGTGCTGACCATGTCTTTCGGGCCGCCTTACGTTGACGTGGGGGTTGATCCGGGTGGAGCGTACGTCGCGGGGGCGGTGAAGTGTCGGCGAAGCGTCGATTGTGCCAAAACCGGGGGAATTCCGGGACAACCCTGTGGCGGCGGGCCGAGGAACGTGCTCAGGCCGACAGCGGGTCCGCGTCCTCGGAGGTGGCGGACTCCACGTCGGGGCGGACGTCGAAGAGGCGGCGGACGCCGAGCGCGCCGAGGACGCGGTTGACGTGCGAGCCGTCGTCGGCGCCCCGGTCCGGCAGGATCAGCCGCAGCCGGCCCTGACAGGAGCGGATCAGCCGGCGGGCGGCGACGAGCACGCCGACCCCGCTGGAGTCGCAGAAGAACACGTCGGAGAGGTCCACGACGAGGCTGTGGTGCCCCTCCGCCACGACGTCGTGCACCCGTTGTCGCAGCACCGGCGACGTCATCAGGTCGAGTTCCCCGGACACCCGGAGCACGGCCCACTCGCCCCGTTCGACGCCGGTCACGTTGAATGCCACGGCCATGCCCCTCCGCTCGCCGGATCTCCCGGAACCGCCCGGAAACGGAAGCAGTTCCTACGTTTCTTTCCGCGCGGCTGCCCAGCGGCCGTTCCCTGAAACTTGATGCGGCAAACGGCAGGTGATCGTCAAGGGACTTGTTTCGGTCACTATCGATCGTGTTCGATCAGGGATGTACGCGTCCAGTGTGAAGGTTATGTGGAGGGGGCACTATCACCTGCGGCCCTTCCGGGGGCGCACATTGACACAAAGGGGCGTGCGCTGTCAGACGTGCCGACTACATTCGAGAGGGCAGGACCGACAGGCTGGACGGGCCGGACAGGGTGAGGGGAGGGGACCGCATGGCCGGGAAGGACGTACCGCCCCGCTGGGACCGCAAGATGCAGCAGCGGCTGGCCCGCGGCGAGGCAGCCGCCCTGGGCGAGCTGTACGACCGCTTCGCCTCCCTGGTGCACAGCCTCGCCCACCGCGTCCTCGGTGACGAGCAGGCCGCCGACGCCGTCACCCGCGAGGTCTTCGCCCACGTCTGGGAACACCCCGAGCTGTTCGACCCCAAGCAGGGCACGTTGCGCTCCTGGGTCGCCGCCGTCACCCACCGGGTCGCCGTGCAGCGGCTGCGGGACCGGGAGGAGCGGGAGCAGCCGCGGCGCGAGGAACGGGAGAGCACGGTCCGCCGCGCCTCCGTCGCTGCCCGCGCCGACTACATCGTCCACTCCATGCCGGCCCCGCTGCGCGCCGCCCTGGACCTGGCCTACTTCCAGCGCCGTGACTACCGCCAGACCGCGGCCGACCTCGGTGTCACCGAGGACGAGGCCCGCCGCCGGCTCCGCCTCGGCCTCCAACTCCTGTCCACCGCCCACGACACCGGCACACCGCCGGGATACCGGGGTGCGGTGTGAACAACGGAGCGGACCGGTTCGACTCGCACGACGAACACGGCGCACACGGCAAGCGCGACGGCCGCGGGGCAGGCGGGCCCGGCGGTGGCGCGGGGGGCGTCCCGCGCGGTGCCGGCGGGCCCGACCCGGCACCGGTCCCGCGCATACCCACGCCCCGCGCATCCGTGGAGGACAGCGGGCTCCCGCTGCCCGACCTCGCCGACCTGGGGGACCTCGCACCCGTGCCGCTCGACCTCTCGCACGACGTCCTGAAGTCGCTGCTCGGCGCCTGGGCGCTGGCCGCCTGCTCCGCGGCGGAGACGGCGGCCGTCGAACACCACCTGGGCGGCTGCGGCGGCTGCGCCGACGAGGCCCGCCGGCTGCGCGAGGCGGTCGGTCTGCTGCACCAGCCGGAGAGCCTGGACCTGGACCCCGGGCTGCGCACCCGCGTCCTGGAGAGCTGCCTGAACCGCCGGCCGCCGCGCATCCCGGTGCCCGACTGGGCGGCGCCCTACGACGCGGAGACCGCGCGACTGGACGCGCTGCTCCAGGACTTCGGGGACGCGGAGTGGCATGCGCCGGTGCGGCTGCGCTGGTTCGAGGCGGACGCGCCGACGAGCCGTCGTACGACCGTCGCCGGGGTGATCGCGCACCTGCTGTCGGTGGACGGCATGGTGGCCACGGCACTCGGCCTGGACGATCCGCTGACCGAGGTGGTCGGCGCGGCGGAACAGGGCGCCACCGGGCCGGCCGGGCGGACGGAGGCGTACTGGCGGGCCTCGCACTTCCCGCCGACGCGCTCGGTGCGCGGGCCGTGGCGGGAGCAGAGCCACAGCCTGGTGCGCACGGTGTCCTTCACCGGCGGCCACGCGGGCGGACTGGAGGTGTCGTACGGCGATTTCGCGCTGCCGCTGCACGACGCGATGCTGGACCGCGCCTTCGAGTGCTGGGTGCACGCCGAGGACATCGCGGAGGCGGTGGACTACCCGTACGAGCCGCCGGCGCCGCGGCACCTGAACCGGATGATCGACCTCGCGGTCCGGGTGCTGCCGACGGTGCTGGCCGAGCGCCGCCGCGCGGGCCTGTCGGCGCCGGGCCGCCGCACCCCGCACCTGGTCCCGGCCGGCGCGCCCGGCCGCAGCCTGCGCCTGGAGATCGAGGGCTCGGGTGGCGGCGAGTGGCTGATCCCCCTGGACTCACCGGCGGCCCGCGGCTCCGCGGACCTGGAGGTGGCCCATGTGGCGCTGGACGGCGCGGAGTTCTGCCGGCTGGCGGCGGGCCATGTGCCGCCGGCGGACGCGGCGGCCGGTCAGGTCGGCGACCGGGAGGCGATCAGGGACGTCCTGCTCGCGGTCGCCTCGCTCAGCCGTATGTGAACCCGGGGGGCGGGGCAGCTGCCCGGAGGGGCGCGGGCCCCCGCCCTCCTAGGCGAACACCACCGTGCGGCGCCCGTTGAGCAGGATCCTCCGCTCCGCGTGCCACTTCACCGCCCGCGCCAGCGCCTGGCACTCCACATCGCGTCCGATGGCCACCAGCTGGTCCGGCGTCACTCCGTGCCCGACCCGCTCGACCTCCTGCTCGATGATCGGGCCCTCGTCGAGGTCCGCGGTGACGTAGTGCGCCGTCGCGCCGATCAGCTTCACACCCCGCGCGTGCGCCTGGTGGTACGGCTTCGCGCCCTTGAAGCTCGGCAGGAACGAGTGGTGGATGTTGATGATCCGGCCGCTCAGCTGCTTGCACAGGTCGTCCGAGAGGACCTGCATGTAGCGGGCGAGGACGACCAGTTCGACCTTCTCCTCGCGCACGATCTCCAGCAGCCTGGCCTCGGACTCCGACTTCGTGTCCTTCGTCACCGGGATGTGGTGGAAGGGGATGTTGTAGGAGCCCACCAGCTCCTCGAAGTCGGTGTGGTTCGACACCACGGCCACGATCTCCACCGGCAGCGCGCCGATCCGCGCCCGGAAGAGCAGGTCGTTCAGGCAGTGCCCGAACTTGCTGACCATGAGCAGGATGCGCATCTTCTGGTCGGCCCGGTGGATCTGCCAGTCCATGTGGAAGGTGTCACCGATCGCGGCGAAGCTCGCCCGCAGCTTGTCCACCGTCACCGGCGCCTCGGCCGAGAAGTGGACGCGCATGAAGAACAGTCCCGTGTCGTGGTCGCCGAACTGCTGGCTGTCCTCGATGTTGCAGCCGGTCATGAACAGATAGCTGGACACGGCGTGCACGATGCCCTTTTTGTCCGGGCAGGACAGCGTGAGGACGTACTGGTCGGCCGGTGCGGCGGCGGAAGAGGCGGACTGATCGGTCATGCACTACAGGGTCCCACACCGGTCCCCCTGCGCGGGCCGCCGTCCGCTACGCGGACCTCGTGAGGATCCGCAGCACCTCCAGGCTCTTCGGCGGCGCGTCCGGGTCCTCGCCGTCGCTCACCGACATGCGCACGTGCGCGTCCCGCGCCGCCCGCACCGCGTCCGGCCAGCCGGTGTGTTCCATGTACACGGCGACCGGCGCGTCCGGGCCGACCTGGTGCATGATCCGCAGCACCCGCAGCACGGCGGTGTCGACGAGCGCCGCCTCCTGCGAGTCCCGGAATATGGTGCCGACGTACTTCTCGGCCGACCAGTTGTCCAGCCAGGTGTCCTCCACCAGCCGGTACACGGCGTCCGTGACGTCACCGTAGCCGTCCACGCCGGCCAGCCAGACGTCCCGCTGGAACACCGGGTCGGAGAGCATGTGCAGCGCCGAGCGCACGTTGCTGCGCCACCGCCACCACGGCATGTCGTTCAGGGGCATGCCGCCCATGGTGGAGGAGCGACGGCCGCGACGGGAAGTGTTCTCCGAACCTTGCACGGTCATCGATCGTACGTTCCTCGTCCCAGGAGCATCATCTGCCCCTGTAATTCACCTCAGCGTCACCTTTCGTTGACCGAAGGTCACTCCCAGGTTAGTCCTGTGAGGGAATCGTGCGTGTGCATGACCGGCAGGCGACGCACGCGCAGCACCCCTTCTCCCGCCCTTCCCCGCCCCGTCAGAGCCACCGCCCTCGCCGTGGGCGCGGTGGCCCTCTGCGCGTCGCTCACCGCCGCATGCGGGGTCATCCCCGGTGCCACGGGGGGCTCCGGGGATGACCCGGTCCGGGTGATGACCTGGGCACCCCAGGACACCGACGCGACCAACAAGCCGGGCATGCCCGCGATGGCCCGTGCCTACGCGAAGTGGGTCAACTCCCACGGCGGCATCGAAGGCCGCCGGCTGGAGGTGCTGACCTGCAACGACCACAACGACAGCGTGGGCGCCGCCAAGTGCGCCCGGCGCGCGGCGGCCGAGAACGTGGTCGCGGTCGTCGGCTCCTACAGCCAGTTCGGCGACTCCTACCTCGCCCCGCTGGAGGGCGCCGGCATCCCCTACATCGGCGGCTACGGCGTCACGAACGACGAGTTCACGGGCGCCATGTCGTACCCGGTCAACGGCGGCCAGCCCGCCCTGCTGGCCGGCCTCGGCAGGGCGCTCGCCGCCGAGTGCGGCCACGTCGCCCTGGTCCGCCCCGACAGCATCGCCGGCGACGAGCTGCCCGCGATGCTCGACTCGGGGCTGAAGGCGGGCAGGCACCCGGACGCCGGCGACCAGCTCGCCGCGGAGGACGCCACCGAGTACGGCGGGCAGGCCGAGCAGGCGCTGCGGTACGCCACCAGGGACGTGACGAAGAAGGGCTGTGTGGTGCCCGCGCTCGGGGACCGCACGGACACCTTCATGGACTCCTTCCGGCGGGCCCGCGCGAACTTCCCGGACGTGCGCACGGCGACCGTGCTCGGCAGCGTCGACCAGACCGTGATCAACGCCACGGGCGGGGCGACGGGGCCGTACGAGGGGGCGTACATCACCGGCTGGTACCCGGTCGTCTCCGACCCGCGCTGGGACCCGATGAAGAAGGTGATCAACGAGGAGGCCTTCGGCGACAACCGCATCGACCCCGCGGACGCCGGCGTGCAGACCACGTGGATCGCCTACACCGTGCTCAGGGCCGTCCTGGAGCGGATCGGCGCCGGGGAGGTGAGCGCCGACACCGTGCGCCACACCCTCGACGACGGCCTGCGGGTCTCCACCGGCGGGCTCACGCCGACCCTGCACTGGCCCTACGAGGGCAGGCTCGCCGGCGTCGGCTTCCCGCGGCTGGTCAACGCCGACGTCACCCTCCAGGTGGTGCGGGACGGCAAGCTGGTCGCGGCCCGCAGGGGCATCGGCGGCGCCAACGGGATCGCCGACATGACCTCGACCCTGGAGAAGGCGGACGTGCCCTGACGGACCCCGCGGGCGGGGCCCGTCCACGCCGGGCGGCCGGTCAGAGCTGGGTGGGCTGGCGCTGGGTCAGGCCGTACTTCTGCGCGATGGTGTTCCACAGCGCCGCCGCCTTCGTCTTCTGCGCGCTGGCGGTGCCGCTCTCCCGGTTGCCGGCCTGGGTCTCCCCGGTGGTGCGGGCGTGCCCCTTGTGGCAGACCTTGCGGTTCTTGGCCTGGCCGGCCCAGGCCGCGTAGTGGTTGTCGGCCGCGGCCGACGCCTGCCAGGCCTTGGTCAGCGCGGCCGTCAGGTCGGCGTTGCCCGGCAGCTTGTCCACGGACAGCTTGCCGAGCCGGGTGACCAGCTCGCCCCGCTGCCCGGCCGCGTCCCGCAGGTTGGTGGCGGCCTGGTCGAGGTTGTCGCACCGCCTGACGTCGGCGACGGCCTGGATCACCGAGGTCCGGCTGCTGCCGCTGTCGGCGAGCAGCTTGTCCAGCTCGACCGCCTGCTGCCGGGCCGGGTCGGCGGCGGGCGAGGCGGAGCCCTCGGTGGTGGCCGGGGACGCGGCGGCGACCGTCTTGTCGGCACCGCCCTTGTCCTTGTCGCCCCCGCCGCTCAGCAGCGCGCCGGCGCCCACGCCGAGCACGACGATGCCCACGCCGACCGCCGCGAGCAGCGGCACCCGCGACCGGCCCCCGCGCCGCCCGCCGTCGTCGTCCGGGCCCTCGTCGTACGACGGCTGCGCCGGGCGGTACGACGCCTGCGCCGGACCGGGGTAGGCGTCCTGCTGCTGCACGCGCGGGAGCTGCTGGGTGGACCCGGCCGGGCCGTCGCCCCCCGGGCCGCCGCGGAAGAGGTTGTCGAACTCGGCGGGCGGCTGCCGGTCACCCCCCTGGGCCTGGACCTGCGGCTGGGTCTGCGTCTGGGCGGCGTAGGGCGGGATGTACTGGGTGGCCTCCGCGTCGGAGGGCGCGGGCGCGGCCTGCCGGGGCACCTGGCCGAGGTACCGCGTCTCCTCGCCGCCCGACTCCGGCGGCAGCGCACCGGCCGCGACGGGCGGTATGTACTGGGTGGCCGCCTCGGCGGGGCCGGCCTGGACCGGCGGGAGGTACTGGGTGGCGCCGTCGGCCGGCGCGGCCTGCACGGGCGGGATGTACTGGGTGGCGCCCTCGTCAGCGGCCGCCGTGGGGCCGGCGGGGACCGGCGGGAGGTACTGGGTCGCGCCGTCCGCCGTCGGGGGCAGCGGGACGCCCGCGCCCGGGTGGGCGGGCGGCTGCGGCGCGGCGGCGGGCTGCGCTCCGGGGTACGGCTGCTGGGGCTGCGGCGCCTGGGGGTGCTGCTGGTAGGCGTCGGGCGCGCCGAAGCCCTGCTGCTGCGCGGCGCCGTAGCCGCCGTACGAGGCTTCCTGGCCGCCGTAGGCCGGTGCCTGGCCGCCGTATGCCGGGGCGCCCTCCGGGGGCAGCGGGCCCGGGTTCGCGGCGGACGGGGGCTGCTCCTGGCCGCCCCACTGCGGGGCCGGGGCCCAGCCCTGGCCCTGGTCCTGCTGGGGCGTCTGCTGCCCGGGGCCCCAGGAACCGCCCCAGGCCTGCCCGCCGGCCGGGGTGGCGGGGGCGGGCGTCGCGGTCATGCCCGGCAGCAGGGGCTCGCCTCCGTCGGAAGGCAGCACGATGCCTTCGCGCGCGGGCCGCGCCGAGGGCTCCTCGCCCTGTCCACTCTGCGTCACCGGGACTCCTACTAATGGGGGACCTTGTGAATCGTCGGCTCACGCTACCGGGTCCCCCGAGCCGCGTGCCACGCAGCTCGGAACGCGACCTCCTTCCCTGTGACAGCAGTAACAAAACCACCCCGCGAGGCGCTGATCACGGCACCCGGCGCACGCCGGGTGCCGTTCGCTTCCCGTTCACGCTCCCGCGGGGCCGGTGTTCACGCGGCCTGCTGGAGATCGAGGCGTGCGCCGAACTCCCGAACCACCGCCTCGTCCCGGAAGGGCTCAAGGCGCTGCTGGAGGTCGTCCAGGTACTCGGCGCCCCGGTTGGAGCGCAGTGTCTCCAGCAACTCGACCGCCTTCATGCCGGTGTTGCAGGCCTGCTCGACCTCCCGCTGCTGCACCTGGGCCGTGGCGAGCAGCACATAGCCGATCGCGCGCCGGCGGGCCCGGGACTCGGGGTGCCGGGCCAGCGCCTCCTCGGCGTACTGCGCCGCCTGCTCGGCCTGCCCGAGATCGCGGTGGCAGTGCGCCAGCTCGTCGGCCAGGTAGGCCTCGTCGAAGTGCCTGATCCACACCGGGTCGTTCCCGGCGGCGCCGTCCGCCCGTTCCATCGCGTCGGCCGCCCGTCCGCCGGCCGCCTGCGCGGAGCGCACGTCGCCGAGCAGGGCGTGCCCGCGCGCCTCGGCGGCGTGGAACATCGCCTCCACCCGCGGGGTCACATGCCCGCGCGCGCCCTCCTGCGCCGCCCGCGCCAACTGGGCGATCTCCCGCGGGTTGCCGAGCTGCGCGGCGAGATGGCTCATGGAGGCGGCGAGGACATAGCCGCCGTAGCCGCGGTCCCCGGCGGCCTGGGCGAGCCGCAGCGACTGGATGTAGTACCGCTGGGCGAGGCCCGGTTGGCCGGTGTCGACGGCCATGTACCCGGCCAGTTCCGTCAACCGGGCGACCGCCGCGAAGAGTTCGCGGCCGACCGCCTCCCGGTACGACCCCGCCAGCAGCCCGGAGACGACGCTGTTGAGGTAGTGCACGACGACCGGGCGCACATGCCCGCTGCCGTACTGATGGTCGAGGTCCACCAGCGCCTGCGTCATGGACCGTACGGCGGCCACGTCGGACTGGCCCACGCGCGGGCCCGCCTGCCGGGCCACCTGGGCGTCCGGTGCCGAGATCAGCCAGTCGCGGCTGGGCTCGACCAGCGCGGAGGCGGCGACGGAGGAGCCGGACAGGAAGTCCCGGCGCCCCACGTCGCTGCGCCACAGCTCGCAGACCTGCTCGATGGCCCCCAGTACCGTCGGCGAGAACTGGAGACCCACGCCCGAGGCGAGGTTCTTGCCGTTGGCCATGCCGATCTCGTCGATCGTGACCGTCCGGCCGAGCTTGCGCCCGAGCGCCTCGGCGATGATCGCCGGGGCGCGGCCCCGTGGCTGCTGGCCGCGGAGCCAGCGGGCCACGGACGTCTTGTCGTAGCGCAGGTCGAGACCGTGCTCGGCGCCGCACATGTTGACCCGCCGGGCCAGCCCGGCGTTCGAGCACCCCGCTTCCTGGATGAGTGCCTGCAGCCGTTCGTTCGGCTGCCTCGCCACGAGAGGCCTTGCGGCCATGTGCTTACCCCCTGCGTTGCGATCCCCTGGAGCGTGAAATTCCGGTCGGGAGGATCCGGCCGAGACGATCCGTTCGGGAAGATCACTGCCCCGCTGACATACCGTCAATGCGCGACATGTGCGGTTTGCCGGGGTAACAGCGGATGCCACCCCACCCCTGGCTACCCGCCTCACGCCCCGTCTCCTCCCGCGCGCCCCCGGACGTGCACCCATGCGCCCCGACTGCCGAATCGATGCTCCTCCCCCGCGCGCGGTACAGCCGTAACTCCAGGTGGGCGCGGGAGTTGAGTGGGGCGTGGAAGAGACGATCGCGGGCGCCCAGGACAGTCAGATTGCCGGTCACATTCCGCAGCAGCGCGGGGAATCGCTGCTGGAGACGGCCGTACGGTACGCCGAGGAGCGGCACTGGGACGTGTTCCCGGGCACCTGGCTGGAAGCCGTCGACGGGATGCAGCGCTGCTCGTGCGGTGACGCCTCCTGCCCTGCGCCGGGTGCGCACCCCGCGCGCCCCGACTGGGCGACCCAGGCGACCGGCAGCGCGACCGTCGCGCGCCGGATGTGGCAGAAGCAGCCGACGGCGTCGATCCTGCTGCCGACCGGGCGGACCTTCGACGCGTTGTCCGTCCCGGAGAGCGCGGGGTTCCTGGCGCTCGCCCGGATGGAGCGGATGGAGCTGACGCTCGGGCCGGTCACGCTGACCCCGGACCGGCGGATGCACTTCTTCGTCCTGCCCGGCGCCTCCGCGAAGGTGCCGGAGCTGGTGCGCAAGATCGGGTGGTCGCTGTCGTCACTGGATCTGGTGGCCCAGGGCGAGGGCGCGTACGTGGCCGCGCCGCCCACGCGGTTCGGGTCGCGGGGGGCCGTGCAGTGGGCCTGCCGGCCCACGCCCGCGAATCGGTGGCTGCCGGACGCGGAGGAGCTGATCTCGCCGCTGGCCTACGCGTGCGGGAGGGATCGGTAGCCCCCGCGCCCCTGAAGGGGCGCGGGGAACTGCGCGAACAACCACGATGAACCGGTGGCCGCCGACGAGACAGAACCCGGCAGACGAGCAGGCGCTCAATCCCCGAGCAAGCCGTCGAGAAACGGCGAGACCGCACCCCGCCAAGCCTCCGGCAGGTCGTAGTGGGCGAGATGCCCCGCGTCCGGCACCTCCGCGTACTCCCCGCGCGGCAGCACCCGCACCATCTCCTGCGCCTCCGCCCGGCCCAGCTCGCCGTCCACACCACGCACCACCAGGGTCGGGCACCGCACCTGGGCCAGCTCCTCCCAGTGGGCGTCGTAGACCCACGTCTCGCGGGAGCTGAGCATGTGCTGCGGCTCGAAGACCGGCCGCCAGCCGTCCTCGCGCTCGTGCATCACCTCGGCGTAGAACGCGCCGCGCGCGGGGCTGGGCCGCTCCACCCAGGGGTCGTCCTCGCCGAACCACTTGCGGACGTCGGCGAGGCTGGCGAAGGGGACGGGCCAGGAACGGAACCAGTCGGCCCACTCGCGCTGCGAGGCCGCGCCCAGCGCGGACGCCCGCATGTCGCAGATGATCAGGCCGCGGACCAGCTCGGGGCGCTTGGCGGCGAGCTGCCAGGCGGTCAGCGCGCCCATGGCGTGGCCGATGAGGACGACGGGGGCGAGGCCGAGCTGTTCCACGGCGGCCTCGGCGTCCTCGACGTAGGCCTCGCGGGTGTAGGCGGCCTCGGGGGGCTTGTCGCTGCGGCCGTGGCCGCGCTGGTCGAGCGCCACGGCCCGGTGGCGGCCGGCGAGCCAGCGGGCGGTGGACGCCCAGTGGGAGGCGCGGCCCATCAGGCCGTGGAGTAACAGCACTCCCGGAGCGCCGGACTCCGGCCCAGCCGCACCGCCCGGCTCCGCCTCCGGTTTCGGAGGGTCGGCGAACTCCCAGGCGGCCAGGCGCAGCCCGCCCGCTCCCGTCACATCGATACGCCGTGCCATCGGCCTGGCACCCCCCAGTGCTCCGCCTGCCTCGTCGTGGAGGACCTCGTCGTCCAGCTGCTTCAGGCTATCGAATACCTATTCGAAAATTGCGTCTCCGCGGACAACACCCCTCATTCGAGTGACACCTCCCCAGGAATGATCGCCGCAGCCGAGGGGATCTTTCTGGCAGGAGGCGGACCGCTCGGGGAAAAGCCGGTCCGAGGGGAATGACCCTGAGAGCTCGGGGCTCCGGGTCAGCACAGGGGAGGACAGGCCCCGGCGCCGCTCAGCGCCGGGGCCCTCTCCTTGTCAGCGCTTGGCGACGAACACGTGGGAGGCGATGTCCGCCTCCAGCTCGGCCGCCTCGCCACCGCTGCCCACCAGCACACCGCCGGGCGACTCCGTCACGCTCACCACGGAACCGGGCTGCACACCCGCCCGCCGCAGCGTGTACATCAACTGCGCGTCCGTCTGGATCGGCTCGCCGATGCGGCGGACGACGACCGTCTTGCCGTCCGAACCCGGGTCCAGGTCGGCCAGCGACACCATGCTCGCGTCCAGGAACGGGTCCGCCCCGTCCTTCTCGCCCAGCTCCTCCAGGCCCGGGATCGGGTTGCCGTACGGCGACTCGGTGGGGTGCCGCAGCAGCTCCAGCACGCGGCGCTCGACGGCCTCGCTCATCACGTGCTCCCAGCGGCACGCCTCCGCGTGCACCTGCTCCCACTCCAGCCCGATCACGTCCACGAGCAGACACTCGGCCAGGCGGTGCTTGCGCATCACGCGCGTCGCCAGCCGGCGGCCCTCGTCCGTCAGCTCCAGGTGCCGGTCGCTGGCCACGGAGACCAGGCCGTCGCGCTCCATCCGCGCCACCGTCTGGCTCACCGTCGGCCCGCTCTGGTCCAGCCGCTCCGCGATGCGGGCGCGCATGGGGACGACGCCTTCCTCTTCGAGTTCGAGGATGGTGCGGAGATACATCTCCGTGGTGTCGATCAGTCCGGACATACGTGCCCCTCGATTACCTCTGCCGGCCGCCGGCCGCGTGCGCTGGCCCTGGCACCAATTCTGCCGGATCCCACTGACAAGCGGGCGGTACCGGGGAAACGGGGCCCCGGCGAGGGACGCGGGACCGTTTCCGACCGCGGGGGCGCGGGCCCGCCCGCGGAGCGCTCCCCACCCTCCGGCCGTATTGACACCGCGATGGTCCAGACCGCACCGTGATCCGCGACACAGACGCTGCGAAGGGGCACCGCATGAGCGACGGCACGCCGGCCGACCTGTTCTTCGACGCCGCCATCGGCCTGCTGCAACGGGTCCGCGACGAGGAGGCCGAAGCGATCACCGCGGCCGGCACCCTGCTCGCCGACACCGTCGCGGCCGGCGGCCGCCTGTTCGCCTTCGGTGCCGGGCACTCCTCGCTGGCCGCACAGGACGTCGTCTACCGCGCGGGCGGCCTCGCCCTCATGAACCTGCTCGCCGTACCCGGCGTCGTCGGCGTCGACGTCACCCCGGCCACGCTCGGCTCCGCCCTCGAACGCGTCGACGGCCTCGCGAGCGCCGTCCTGGACACCTCCCCGGTCCGCGCCGGCGACGCCCTCGTGATCATCTCGCTCTCCGGGCGCAACGCCCTGCCCGTGGAGATGGCCCGGGGCGCCCGCGCCCTCGGCGTGAAGGTCATCGGCGTGACCTCGGTGGCGTACGCCACGGAGACGAAGTCCCGGCACGCCTCCGGCACCTTCCTCAAGGACCACTGCGACATCGTCCTCGACTCGAAGATCGCCGTCGGCGACGCGGAACTCACCCTCGACACCATCCCGGCGCCGTTCGCCCCTGCCTCCACGGTCGTCACCACCGCCCTGATGCAGGCCGTCCTGGCGACCACCGCCGCCACCCTCGCCGACCGCGGCATCGAACCCCCGCTGCTGCGCTCCGGCAACGTCGACGGCGGCCACGAGTGGAACAGCCGGGTGATGACGGAGTACGGCGACCGGATCTTCTACCGCCACTGACACGGCACCGGCACCGGCGCGCTACCGGTCCCGCACCGCCTCCGCCAGGTCCAGCGACGTCGCGATCCGTACGGCCACGTCCTCGGCGTAGGCCGTGTCGGAACGCTCGAAGCGGCTGCGGCCGGCGGTGCGCAGGAAGGTCACCACGCCCAGCGTGCGCCCCCGGCTGCGCAGCACCGCGCACAGCGCGTGCACCGCGTCACCGGGCCACTGCCGCTCCAGCGCCCACTCCCGCGCCCGTTCGGGCGACACCGGCCCCGCGTCCGCGCGCACCGTCCCGGCCCGCTCCACGCACCGCAGCGCCGGATGCTCCTCCGGGTAGCGCACGGGCAGTCCGGCCGCGCCCGTGAGCAGGCTCGGCCCCGGTGCCCCGGCGGGCGTGGCGGCGAGCCGGACCAGCCGGACCGGGCCCGGGGCGGCCTCGCCCTCCGCGCGCGGACCGCCCGCCACCCGGTCGACGAGGGCGTGGTCGGCGAAGCCGGCGAGGGCGAAGTCCAGGTGGACGGTGGCCGCCTCCGCCGGGTCCTCGCACTCGGCCGCGGCCCGGGCCGCGCGGTGCAGCTGGCTCGTCCGGAACCGCAGCAGGGCCGCCTCCTGCTCACTGTGCTTGGCCTCGGTGACGTCCTCGAACAGCCAGCCCACCCCGAGCGGCACGGGCTCCTCCGCGAGCGGCGAGGCCAGCCGCAGGAACCCGCTGCGCCAGCAGCGCCGCCGCTCGCCCTCCGGGCTGCGGACGGTCACCCACATCTCGGCCGGCGCGGGCGGCGCACCCTCGGCGAGGACGTGGATCAGCGCCGCCTCCAGTTCCTCCACGCCCTGGGTGAGCAGCTCGCCCAGCGGACGCCCCAGCACGGACGTGCGGCCCACCCCCAGCGCCCGGGCCGCGTGCGCGTTCACCAGGGCGGGCCGCAGATCGGCGTCGACCAGGACGACACCCCAGGACGCGTCCTCGAACAGCGCCTCGCTCAACGCGATCGACCGCTCCAGATCGATCTGCGCGTGCACCTCGCTGAACGCGCAGTACACCCCGGCGGGCTTCCCGTCGGGCCCCCGCACGGCGGCCGACTGGGTCCGTACGAGCACCCGCCCGCCGCCCTTGGTGACCAGCGCGAACTCGTGCACCTGCCGGCCCGGCGCGTGCATCGCCGACATCAGGCGGGCCTGCACGTCCCCGGCGTCGGCGCTGCGCACCGCCCAGCCGGCGAACCCGTGCCGCCCGACGGCCTCGGCGGCCGTCCACCCCAGGATCCGCTCGGCCTCCCGGTTCCAGTGGGTCACGACCCCGTCGGCGTCGAAGGCGCACAGGGCCGCGTCCATGCCGTCCAGCAGCGCGGCGAGCAGATCGGATCCGCCGGACTCACCGGGCTCGTCCGGCCCCAGCTCGTCCGTGGTCCCACTCCGCCGCGAAGCACTCACCTGGACCCCCTGGAAACCACGTCCGCGCGCGCACGGCGCTCGGTTCGCTCACTGGCCCTCATTCAACTGGAACGTGACCCACCCCACATACTGTTCCCGCAAGAAAACCGGTTGAGCCCTCCTCGTCGGCTTCTTAGGGTGTCGGGTACACGAGAAGGGAGGTGGTTCGGCAGATGTATGGATACCGGACGCGTGAGGTGGCTGCGGGCTAGCGGCCCGTCCCCACACCATGTGCGGTGCCGGACCAGCATGCGACAGATGCGTGCAGCCGGCCCAATCCCAAGCAGTCACCCGACCCGCGGGCTGCCGGTACGTCCGGCCGGCTCCTCCTTGAGGAACCCAGCCCGCGGGTCGTCTGCGTTTTCGGGGGCGGTCGCCGTCAGGGGCTGAGGCGTTCGACCCGCCAGGTGCCGTCGGGCCGGGCGACGTAGCGCAGGCGGTCGTGGAGGCGGTTCGCGCGGCCCTGCCAGAACTCGATCGTCTCCGGAACGATGCGGAAGCCGCCCCAGTGCGGCGGGACGGGGACCTGTTCGTCCTCGGGGTAGCGGGCGGCGAGTTCGGCGTAGGCCGTGTCGAGTTCGCTGCGGGAGGCGATCACCGCGGACTGGGCGCTGGCCCAGGCGCCCAGCTGGGAGCCGTGCGGGCGGGTGCGGAAGTAGGCGGCGGTCTCGTCGCGGCCGGTGCGCCGGGCGGTGCCGGTGACGATGACCTGGCGGGCCAGCGGGTGCCACGGGAAGAGCAGCGAGACGTGGGGGTTCTCCGCGAGGTCGCGGCCCTTGCGGGACTCGTAGTTGGTGAAGAAGACGAAGCCCTCGGTGTCGTACTGCTTCATGAGCACCGTGCGGGCGCTCGGGCGGCCCGTCGCGTCCGCCGTGGAGACGACCATCGCGTTGGGTTCGTAGAGGGTGCCGTGCAGGGCCGCCCGGGCGGCATCCTCGAACCAGCGGGCGAACTGGTCCATGGGATGGGTGGCGAGGTCCTCTTCGGCGAGGCCGTCGGCCCGGTACTGCTTGCGCATGGCGGCGGGGTCGAGGACGGGGTCCAGAAGCGGGTCGCGGTCGGTCACGCGGTCATCTTGCCGTATCGAACGGGTATGGCACCGGGTGTCGTGTGGTCTCCCCATCCATGGCACCGGGAGTTATCGTTCTGCTCCCTTTGCGGTTGGGTTGACCACGGGTGACCACCGGCAGATCGGGGCATCACCGGGGTGACCGCCGCCCACACATCACGAGGAGCCGCCTGATGTCCGATTTCGTACCCGGGCTCGAAGGAGTCGTCGCGTTCGAGACGGAGATCGCCGAACCGGACAAGGAGGGCGGTGCCCTGCGCTACCGGGGCGTCGACATCGAGGACCTGGTCGGGCACGTCTCGTTCGGGAACGTGTGGGGGCTGCTGGTCGACGGCGCCTTCAACCCCGGACTGCCGCCCGCCGAGCCGTTCCCGATCCCCGTGCACTCCGGTGACATCCGCGTGGACGTGCAGTCGGCGCTCGCCATGCTGGCGCCCGTCTGGGGGCTGCGTCCGCTGCTCGACATCGACGAGCGGCAGGCCCGCGAGGACCTGGCGCGCGCCGCCGTCATGGCGCTGTCGTACGTCGCCCAGTCGGCGCGCGGGCAGGGGCTGCCGATGGTGCCGCAGCGGGAGATCGACAAGGCGAGCTCGGTGGTGGAGCGGTTCATGATCCGGTGGCGCGGGGAGCCGGATCCCAAGCACGTCGCGGCCGTGGACGCCTACTGGACCTCCGCCGCCGAGCACGGCATGAACGCCTCCACGTTCACCGCGCGGGTCATCGCCTCCACGGGGGCGGACGTGGCCGCCGCGCTGTCCGGTGCGGTGGGCGCGATGTCCGGTCCGCTGCACGGCGGTGCGCCGTCGCGGGTGCTCGGGATGATCGAGGAGATCGAGCGCACGGGGGACGCGGAGGCGTACGTGAAGCAGACCCTGGACCGTGGTGAGCGGCTGATGGGCTTCGGGCACCGGGTGTACCGGGCGGAGGACCCGCGGGCGCGGGTGCTGCGGCGTACGGCCCGGGAGCTGGGTGCTCCGCGGTTCGAGGTGGCCGAGGCGCTGGAGAAGGCCGCGCTGGAGGAGCTGCACAACCGGCGGCCGGACCGGGTGCTGGCCACGAACGTGGAGTTCTGGGCGGCGATCATGCTGGACTTCGCCGAGGTGCCCGCGCACATGTTCACGTCGATGTTCACGTGCGCGAGGACCGCCGGGTGGTCGGCGCACATCCTGGAGCAGAAGCGGACGGGGAGGCTGGTGCGGCCGTCCGCGCGGTACGTGGGGCCGGGTCCGCGGCGGCCCGAGGACATCGAGGGGTACGAGGACATCGCCCACTGAGAGGGGTGCCTCGGGAGCGCGGGCGACCGCGGGCCGGCTGTGGCCGGTCGCGTGGTTTCCCGCGCTCCTTCGGCGGGCTGCTCACGCCGGTGTCAGAAGGCTCCCGTGGTGTCGCTGCGCCACCAGCGGGTGGGCCCTGAGCTTGCCCTTGAGTTCGTTGTAGCCGTACTCGGCGTACAGGGGGTTCGTCGGGTCCGTCGTGATGCCGGGGGCCGTCGACGCGTGGGGGAAGGGGAGCGGGGCGATCCTCGCGTCGAGGCGGGGGTTGTAGAAGAACGGGACCGAGAAGCGTTCCGTCGCGCCGGGCGGGCTGACCACGCGGTGGTTGGTGGCGAGCAGGTAGCCGTTGGTCGCCACCTCCAGCAGTTCGCCGAGGTTGACGACGAACGCGCCCTCGATGGGCGGTACGTCGTGGAAGCGGCCGTCCTCGCGCTGGACCTGGAGGCCGCCGACCGTGTCCTGCAGGAGCAGGGTCAGGAAGCCGTAGTCCTTGTGGGCGCCGACGCCCTGGCCGGTGCCGTCGTCCGCGCTGCCGGGGTAGCGGACGAGCTTGAGGTGCGGGTGGGCGTGCGGGCCGAAGACCGGGTCGTAGAAGTCGGCCGGGGCGCCGATGGCGGTCAGCAGTTCGTGCAGGAGGCGGTGGGCGACCTCGCTCAGCCGGTCGATCCAGGCGAGGGCGGCCGTGCGCAGTTCGGGCAGGGCGGCCGGCCACTGGTTGGGGCCCTGCAGCCACCAGTACGGGGGCTCGCCGGGGCCGGGGGCCCGGGCGGGGCGTTCGGCGCCGATGTCGAGCTGGTCGCGCCAGTCGCGGGCGCCGCCGGTGCGCTCGTCGCCGGTGCGGGTGTAGCCGCGGAAGTGCGGGGAGCCGACGTTGTCGAGGGCGAGCCGGTCGGCCTCGGGGAGGGCGAAGAAGGCGCGCATGGCGGTGAGCAGCGCGTCGGTCTCGGCCCGGGTGACGCCGTGTCCGACGAGCTGGAAGAAGCCGACGTCATGGGCGGCGCTGTGCAGCTGGGCGTGGAGCAGGGACCGGGCCTGGGGGCCGCGGTCGGCGGCCGACAGGTCGATGATCGGGAGCTGGTGGTACGACGTCGCTGTGTGCGTGGTCATGGTGCGTCCGCTGGGTGTACGGGGCACGGGTGGCCGCCGAGGGTAGGGCGGGCCCCCGGGTGCCGGAAAAAGGGAAGAAGAAGGGTGCTGCGGGGGGCTGGTCAGGCGGAGAGGTGACGACAGCCCATGCTCGTGACGCGCACGTAGTCCACGTGGCGGCGGCGGACGAGCATCGGAAGCATGGGCCAAGGGTAACGCGCCCCCGGGATCGCTCCCCCTCAGCCCAGAGCTTCGTCCAGCAGGGCCGCCCACTGGGCGACGACGCGTTCGCGGCGGGCGGTGTCGTCGGTGAGCAGGTTGGCGAGGCCGAGGCCGCGGGCCATGTCGAGGAGGCCCTGGACGGTTTCGCGGACGCCGGGGCGGGATTCGTCGGCGCCGAGGAGTTCGACGGCGATGCGGTGGGTCTCGCGGCCGACGCGGGCCTCCAGCTCGGTGACGCGCGGGCGCAGCTGGTCTTCGTCGGAGGCGGCGACCCACAGGTGCAGGGCGGCGCGGAAGAGGGGGCCGGTGTAGAGGTCGACCAGGGCCGCGACGACGGCCCGGCGGTCGGCGGGGCCGTCCGGGAAGAGGGCGCGCAGGGCGAGGGAGCGTTCCTCGGAGACGTATTCGACGGCGGCGGTGAAGAGGTCCTCCCGGGTCGGGAAGTGGTGCTGGGCGGCGCCCCGGGAGACGCCGGCGCGTTCGGCGACGGCGGCGACCGTGGAGCCCGCCCAGCCGTGCTCGGCGAGGCAGGCCACGGCGGCCTCCAGGAGCCGCTGCCGGGTGGCCCGGCTGCGGTCCTGCTTGGGAACGCGGTCGCGTTCGGTCGTACTCACACCACCCATGCCGCATCACGTCTTTCCAGGAAGGCCGTCATTCCCTCCCGGGCCTGGGGGGAGGCGAACAGCCGGGCCGAGAGCGCGGTCAGCTCGGCCGCGTCGCGGTCGAATGTCTCCAGCACCCTAGCCGTGAGCAGCCGTTTCGTCTCGGCCAGGGCCTGCGGGGCGGAGTGGCGCAGGCCGTCCAGGACGGGGGCGAGGGCGGTGTCGACGTCGTCCGCGGCCGCCGTCAGCAGGCCCAGGCGTACGGCCTCGGCGGGGCCGAAGCGTTCGCCGGTGAGGTAGTAGCGGGCGAGGGCGCGGGGGTCGGCGCGCGGGATCACCGGCAGGGAGATCACGGCGGGGGCGACGCCGATGCGTACCTCGGTGAAGGCGAAGGTGGCGTCGGTGGAGGCGGCGGCGATGTCGCAGGCGGCGAGCAGGCCGAGACCGCCGGCGCGGACGTGACCGGTGACCCGGGCTAGGACCGGTTTGGGCAGTTCGACGATCTGCCGGAGCAGGGCCACCAGGGCGTCGGGGTCGGGCGGGTCGCGCAGGTCCGCGCCGGCGCAGAACGTCGTGCCGGTGTGGGTGAGGACCACGGCCCGTACGTCCGGGTCCTTGCCGCAGTCGGTGAGGGCGTCGGCGAGTTCGGTGACGAGCGCGGCGGACAGGGCGTTGCGGGTGCCGGTGGCGTCGAGGCTGAGGGTGTGGACGGCACGCGCGTGCGTGCGGCCGATCAGCGGGGTGGGGTCGGTCATGTGTGCTCCCTGAGCTGCCGGCGCAGGATCTTGCCGGAGGCGGCGCGCGGGACGGTGTCGATGAAGGTGATCCGGCGGACGCGTTTGTAGGGGGCGACGCGTTCGGCGACGTACAGCAGGACGTCGTTCTCGGTGAGGTCGCCGGCGGTGGGGTGGCGGACGACGAAGGCGTGCGGGATCTCGTTGCCGTCGTCGTTGTGGGCGCCGATGACGGCGGCGTCGGCGATGCCGGGGTGGGTGAGCAGGAGGGCCTCCAGTTCGGCGGGGGCCACCTGGAAGCCCTTGTACTTGATCAGTTCCTTCACGCGGTCGACGACGAACAGCCAGCCGTCGGCGTCGACGTGTCCGACGTCCCCGGTGTGCAGCCAGCCGTCGGTGTCGATCAGGGCGGCGGTGGCGTCGGGGCGGCCGAGGTAGCCCTTCATCACCTGGGGGCCGCGGATGAGGATCTCGCCGGGTTCGCCGGTGCCGAGGTCCTTGCCGGGGTCGTCCAGGGAGACGATCCGCATCTCGGTGCCGGCGATGAGCCGGCCGACCGTGCCGGCGGGGGCCTCGCGGAGCCGGTCCAGGGGGACGACATGGGTGCCGGGGGACAGTTCGGTCATGCCGTAGGCCTGGCCGATCGGGGGCAGGCCGAGGCGTTCGGCGCAGGCGAGGGCGAGCCGGGCGTCCAGCGGGGCGGCGGCGCTGATGACGTACCGCAGCGAGGAGAGGTCGTAGCGGCTGACCGCCGGGTGCTTGGCGAGGGCGAGGACGATCGGCGGGGCGACGTACAGGCCGGTGATGCGGTGCTTCTCGATCGCGGCGAGGAAGGTCTCCAGGTCGAAGCGCGGCAGGACGACGACGGTGGCGCCCTTGCGCAGGGGCGCGTTCATCAGGGCGGTGAGGCCGTAGATGTGGAAGAAGGGCAGGACGGCGAGGATGCGGTCGCCGGGTCCGGCGGGGACGGCGGGTTCCAGCTGGGCGAGGTTGGTGGCGATCTGCCGGTGGGTGAGCATGACGCCCTTGGGGGTGCCGGTGGTGCCGGAGGAGTACGGCAGTGCGGCGATGTCCTCGGCCGGGTCGATGCCGGGCTCGGGTTCGGGGGCGGTGGTGGCGAGCAGGTCGATCAGCGAGCGGTGGCCGGACGCGCTGTCGCACACGAGGATCTCCCGTACGCCGCCCGCGATCTCGGCGGCCCGGCGGGCGGTCTGCAGCAGGGGGGAGACGGTGACGATCCAGCGCGCGCCGCTGTCGCCGAGCTGTTTGGCGAACTCCTCGGCGGTGGCGAGCGGGTGCACGGTGGTGACGGTGGCGCCCGCGCGCGTGGCCGCGTAGAAGGCGGTCGGGAAGGTGATCGTGTTGGGGCTGTGCAGGGCGAGGACGTCGCCCTTGCGGACGCCGGTGTCGGCGAGGGCGGCGGCCAGGCGCCGGTGGAACCGGTCCACCTGCTCGTACGTGAGGGTGGTGCCGTCCGTGCCGTCGATGAGGGCGGGCCGGTCGCCGAAGGCGGCGGCGTGGCCCAGGACGGCTTCGTGGATGGGGAGTTCTACGGGCGGAACGTCTGCGTACTCGCTGCGGAACACGGTTCCTCCTCGCACGGGCCGCCTCAGTAGGACTTGGGCAGGCCCAGGGTCTGGTGGGAGACGTAGTTGAGAATCATCTCCCGGCTCACCGGGGCGATACGAGCCACGCGCGCTGCCGTTATCAGCGAGGCGAGCCCGAATTCCCGGGTGAGGCCGTTGCCGCCGAGGGTGTGCACGGCCTGGTCGACGGCCTTCACGCAGGCCTCCCCGGCCGCGTACTTGGCCATGTTGGCGGCCTCGCCCGCGCCGATGTCGTCGCCGGCGTCGTAGAGGTGTGCCGCTTTCTGCGTCATCAGCCGGGCCAGTTCCAGGTCGATGTGGGCCTGCGCGAGGGGGTGCGCGATGGCCTGGTGGGCGCCGATGGGGGCCTTCCACACCGTGCGGTCGCGGGCGTACTCGACGGCTTTGGACAGGGCGTACCGGCCCATGCCGATGGCGAACGCGGCGGTCATGATCCGCTCGGGGTTGAGGCCCGCGAACAGTTGGAGGAGTCCTGCGTCCTCGTCGCCGACGAGTGCGTCGGCGGGCAGCCGTACGTCGTCCAGGACCAGCTCGAACTGTTTCTCCGCCGCGCTCAGTTCCATGTCGATGGGGCGCTTCTGGAAGCCTTCGGCGTCCGTCGGCACGATGAACAGGCAGGGCTTGAGGCTGCCGGTGCGGGCGTCTTCGGTCCGGCCGACGATCAGGACGGCGTCGGCCATGTCGACCCCGGAGATGAAGACCTTGCGGCCGGTGAGCAGCCAGTCGGTGCCGTCCCGGCGGGCGGTGGTGGTGATGCGGTGGCTGTTGGAGCCGGCGTCGGGTTCGGTGATGCCGAAGGCCATGAGGCGGGTTCCGTCGGCGATCCCGGGGAGCCAGGTCCGCTTCTGGTCCTCCGTGCCGAAGCGGGAGATCACGGTGCCGCAGATGGCCGGGGAGACGACCAGCATGAGCAGGGGCGAGCCCGCGGCGCCCAGTTCCTCCAGCACGATGGCGAGGTCGGCTACGCCCCCGCCGCCGCCTCCGTGCTCCTCGGGGAGGCTGACGCCGAGGTAGCCGAGTTTGCCGGCCTCCGCCCAGAGTTCGGCGGGTGGCTTGCCCTCGGCGACGGTGCGGGTGAGGTACGCGCGGCCGTAGCGCTTGCCGAGGGCGGCCACCGCGGATCGCAGGGCCTTGTGCTCTTCGGATTCGATGACGGCGGTCATGGGGCTCCTAGGAAGAGGTTTCCTGCACTACTGCCAGCAAGGTGCCGGGCTCCACCTGCCGGCCCGGTTCGGCGTGCAGGGCGGTGAGCGTTCCTGTCGTCGGCGCCGAGATCACGTGCTGCATCTTCATCGCCTCCAACCAGATGAGGCCCTGACCGGCCTGAACCGTTGCCCCTTCGGCCAGCCCTTCGGCGACGCGTACGACCGTGCCGGGCATCGGCGCGAGCAGGGAGCCCGGGGCGAGCTGGGCGGCGGGGTCGGGGAAGCGGGGCAGGGCGGTGAGGCGGGTGGCGCCCACATGGACCTGGTCGCCGTACCGGGCCACCGCGAACCTGCGCTGCACGCCGTCGACTTCGAGGACGACGAGGTGCGCGTCGGCGTGGACGACCCGGACCCCGTCCGCCACGAGGCCGTCCCGGGTGTGCCGGTAGCGGACCTCGTGCTCCTGCCCCGCCATCTCGTACCGCTTCACCTGCGGCTGGGCGGGTACGTTGCGCCAGCCGCCGAAGCGGGAGCGGCCGTGGGCGTCGGCGAGGGCGGCGGCCAGCGGTGCGTGGGGGTCGGTGGCGGGCTCGGCGAGTTCGCCGAGGTGGCGGTCGTAGAAGCCGGTGTCCATGCGGGCGTCCGTGAACTCCGGGTGCCGCAGGGAGCGCACCAGCAGGTCCCGGTTGGTGACCGGACCGTGGATCGCGGCGGACTCCAGGGCGCCGGCGAGCCTGCGGATCGCCTCCGCGCGCGTGGGGGCGTGCGCGACGACCTTGGCGAGCATCGGGTCGTAGTGGACTCCGATCGGGTCGCCGTCGGTGTAGCCGGTGTCCAGGCGGACGCCGGCCGGTACGGCGAGGCGGTGCAGGGTGCCGGTCTGGGGGGCCCAGTCGCGGGCGGGGTCCTCGGCGTAGAGGCGGGCCTCGATCGCGTGGCCCCGCGCGTGTGGGGGCTCGGTCCCCAGGGCGTGGCCCTCGGCGATCCTGATCTGTTCCGCGACCAGGTCGAGGCCGAACACGGCCTCGGTGACGGGGTGTTCGACCTGGAGGCGGGTGTTCATCTCCAGGAAGTGGGCGCGGCCGTCGGCGACCAGGAACTCGACGGTGCCGGCGCCGGTGTAGGAGACGGCGCGGGCGGCGCGTACGGCCAGCGTGCGCAGTTCGTCCGCGAGCGACGGGGGGAGCCCGGGCGCCGGCGCCTCCTCGATCACCTTCTGGTGGCGGCGCTGGAGGGAGCAGTCGCGGGTGCCGAGCGGCCAGACGGTGCCGTGGGTGTCGGCGAGGATCTGCACCTCCACATGACGGCCGTGTTCGAGGTACGGCTCCACGAACACCTCGCCGTCACCGAAGGCGCTCGCGGCCTCGGCGCGCGCGCCCTCCAGCGCGGCCGGCAGCTCCTCCAGGCGGCGCACGATCCGCATCCCGCGCCCGCCGCCGCCCGCCGCCGCCTTCACCAGTACGGGCAGGTCGGCCTCGGTCACCTCGGACAGGGGCTCGATGCCCAGCAGCCGCTTGGCGCGGGTCTTGGACGCCATGGCCTCGATGGCCTGCGGGGGCGGGCCGATCCAGACCAGGCCGGCGTCGCGGACCGCGCGGGCGAAGCCGGGGTTCTCGGAGAGGAAGCCGTACCCGGGGTGCACGGCGTCGGCGCCGGCGGCGAGGGCCGCCTTCACGATCAGGTCGCCGCGCAGGTAGGTCTCCGCGGGTGCGGCGCCCGGCAGCCGTACCGCCGTGTCGGCCACGCGCGCGTGGAGCGCGTTCCCGTCGGCGTCGGAGTGCACCGCGACCGTGCGGATGCCGAGGTCGGCGCAGGTGCGGAAGATGCGGCAGGCGATCTCGCCCCGGTTGGCGACGAGCACACTGGAAATCACGTGATCCCTCACATCCGGAAGACGCCGAAGCCGCCGCGCGCGCCCTCGTAGGGCGCGGTGTGCAGGGCGGAGAGGCACAGGCCGAGGACGGTGCGGGTGTCGCGCGGGTCGATGACGCCGTCGTCGTACAGCCGCCCGGACAGGAACATGGGCAGCGACTCGGACTCGATCTGCTGCTCCACCATGGCGCGCAGGGCCGCGTCCGCGTCCTCGTCGTACGGCTGCCCCTTCGCCGCCGCGGACTGCCGGGCGACGATCGACAGCACGCCGGCGAGCTGCTGCGGGCCCATGACGGCGGACTTGGCGCTGGGCCAGGCGAACAGGAAGCGGGGGTCGTAGGCGCGGCCGCACATGCCGTAGTGCCCGGCGCCGTAGGACGCGCCCATGAGGACCGACAGGTGCGGGACCCGGCTGTTGCTGACCGCGTTGATCATCATCGCGCCGTGTTTGATGATCCCGCCCTGCTCGTACTCCTTGCCGACCATGTAGCCGGTGGTGTTGTGCAGGAACAGCAGCGGGATGTCGCGCTGGTTGGCGAGCTGGATGAACTGGGCGGCCTTCTGCGACTCCGCGCTGAACAGGACCCCCTGGGCGTTGGCCAGCACCCCGACCGGGTAGCCGTGCAGGGCGGCCCAGCCGGTCACCAGGCTCGTGCCGTACAGCGGTTTGAACTCGTCGAAGTCGGAGCCGTCCACGATCCGGGCGATGACCTCGCGCGGGTCGAACGGGATCTTCAGGTCGCCCGGGACGATGCCGAGCAGCTCCTCGGGGTCGTACCGGGGCGGCTCGGCCGGGCCGGGGTCCGGGTGGGCCTTGCGGTGGTTGAGGCGGGCCACGACGCGGCGGGCCTGGCGCAGCGCGTCGGGCTCGTCCACGGCGAAGTAGTCGGCGAGGCCGGACACGCGCGCGTGCATCTCGGCGCCGCCGAGGGACTCGTCGTCGCTCTCCTCGCCGGTGGCCATCTTGACCAGCGGCGGCCCGCCGAGGAACACCTTCGCCCGCTCCTTGACCATGATCACGTGGTCGGACATGCCGGGGATGTAGGCGCCGCCGGCGGTGGAGTTGCCGAAGACGACGGCGATCGTCGGGATGCCGGCGGCGGAGAGCCGGGTGAGGTCGCGGAAGATCGCCCCGCCCGGGATGAAGATCTCCTTCTGGGACGGCAGGTCGGCGCCTCCCGACTCCACCAGGCTGATGCAGGGCAGCCGGTTGGCGAGCGCGATGTCGTTGGCGCGCAGGGCCTTCTTCAGGCTCCAGGGGTTGCTGGCGCCGCCGCGTACGGTCGGGTCGTTGGCGGTGATCAGGCACTCCACGCCCTCGACCACGCCGATCCCGGTGACGAGCGAGGCGCCGACGGGGTGGTCGCTGCCCCAGGCGGCCAGCGGGGACAGCTCCAGGAACGGGGTGTCGGGGTCCAGCAGCAGTTCGATGCGCTCGCGGGCGAGCAGTTTGCCGCGCGCCCGGTGCCGCTGGACGTACTTCTCGCCGCCGCCCGCGAGGGCCTTGGCATGCTCGGCCGCCAGCTCGTCGAGCTTGGCGAGCATGGCCGCGCGGTGGGCCCGGTAGTCGGGGCCGGTGGGGTCGAGAGCGGTCTGCAGAACCGTCACAGCAGGGTCTCCGGGATGTCCAGGTGGCGGGAGCGCAGCCATTCGCCGAGGGCCTTGGCCTGCGGGTCGAAGCGGGCCTGCGCGGCGACGCCGGCGCCGAGGATGCCCTCGACGACGAAGTTGAGGGCGCGCAGGTTCGGCAGCGGGTGGCGGGTGACGGGCAGTTCGCGGGTCTCGGGCAGCAGCTGCCGGAAGGTCTCGGTGGTCAGCGTGTGCGCGAGCCACCGCCAGGCCTCGTCCGTCCGCGCCCACACCCCGACGTTGGCGTTCCCGCCCTTGTCCCCGCTGCGTGCCCCGGCGACCAGCCCGAGGGGCGCCCGCCGGACCGGGCCGGGCGGGAGAGGTTCCGGGAAGGGCGGAGGCGGTACGGCGTCCAGGGGCCGCGTCTCCTGGGGCGCCGGCACAGGGATACGGCGTCCGTCGTGGAGGACGGCCCTGTGGTCCACGTCCCCATGGGGCACGTACACATCCTCGAACACCCCATAGGGAGCGCCCTTTCCCGGTGGGGACAGCACATGGAAGCCCGGGTAGCTGGCGAGTGCCAGTTCCACGGCGGCCCCGCTCAGCGCGCGGCCCACGGCCTGCTGGTCCGGGTCGCGGACGACGAGCCGCAGCAGCGCGCTGGCCGTCTCCTCGGTGTCCGCGTCGGCCCGGTCGGTGCGCACCAGGTCCCACCGGACCTCCTGGGGCGGCGACTTGGCGAGGGCGGTGTCGAGCTGTTCCCGCACCAGGGCCGCCTTGGCCTCGATGTCGAGTCCGGTGAGGACGAAGACGACCTCGTTGCGGAAGCCGCCGAGCCGGTTGAGCCCGGCCTTGAGCGTGGGCGGCGGCGCCTCCCCGCGCACCCCCTCGATCCGCACCCGGTCCGGCCCCTCCGTGCGCAGCGTCACGGTGTCCAGCCGGGCGGTGACGTCGGGCCCGGCGTACCGGGCGCCGCCGGTCTCGTACAGCAGCTGGGCGGTGACCGTGCCCACGTCCACGAAGCCGCCGGTGCCGGGGTGCTTGGTGATCACGCTGCTGCCGTCGGCGTGGATCTCGGCGAGCGGGAAGCCGGGACGGCGTACGTCGCCCTCGCCGAAGAACGCGTAGTTCCCGCCGGTCGCCTGGGTCCCGCACTCCAGCACGTGCCCGGCCACGACGGCCCCGGCGAGCCGGTCGTACTCCGTGGGTGTCCAGCCGAAGTGCGCCGCGGCGGGCCCGGTGACCAGGGCCGCGTCGGTCACCCGGCCGGTGATCACCACATCGGCGCCGGCCCGCAGGCACGCGGCGATGCCGAACCCGCCGAGGTAGGCGTGGGCGGCGAGGGTGCCGGGACGGGTGGCGGCCAGGTCGTCGCCCTCGACGTGCGCGACCCGCACCGGGACGCCGAGCCGGTCCGCCAGCTCCCGGACGCGGTCGGCGAGTCCGGCCGGGTTGAGGCCGCCCGCGTTCGTGACGATCCGCACGCCGCGCTCCCGGGCCAGGCCGAGGCAGTCCTCCAGCTGGCGCAGGAAGGTGCGGGCGTATCCGGCGGACGGGTCCTTCAGCCGGTCGCGGCCGAGGATGAGCATGGTGAGTTCGGCGAGGTAGTCACCGGTGAGGACGTCCACCTCGCCGCCGGTGAGCATCTCGCGCAGGGCGTCGAAGCGGTCGCCGTAGAAACCGGAGAAGTTGCCGATGCGCAGCGGCCTCACCGGCCGGCCCCCTTCGGCGGGCGGCCGGTGCCGGGCGGGCCCGCGAAGGCCTGGGCGATGCCGAGCCAGCGGTCGGCGTCCGGGCCCGCGGCCGTCAGGGCGAGGTCGCCGCGGTGGGCGCGCTGGGTGACCAGGAGGCAGAAGTCGAGGGCGGGCCCGGTGACGCGTTGCGGGGCGTCCTCGGGGCCGTACGCCCACACCTCGCCGGACGGCGCGGTGAGTTCCACCCGGAACTCCTCGGCCGGCGGGGTGAGTCCGTGCACTCCGAAGGCGAAGTCACGGGTCCGTACCCCGAGTCGGGCCACATGCCGGAGGCGGTTGGTGGGTGGGCGCACCACACCCAGGGCGTCGGCGACGTCCAGCGCGTGGGCCCAGGTCTCCATGAGGCGGGCCGTGGCCATGGAGGCGGCGGACATGGGCGGGCCGTACCAGGGGAAGCGGGCGCCGGGCGGTGCGCCGCGCAGGGCCTCCTCCAGGGCGGTGCGCCCGGCGCGCCAGGCCGCCAGCAGGTCGGCGGGCGGCTGCGCGGCGCCCTCCTCCGCCCCCTCGTCCACGAACGAGTCGGGGGCGGCCAGCGCCTTCTCCACCAGCGTCCGGAAGGCGCCGGCGTCGGTGACGGCGAGCAGGGCCGAGTGGTCGGTCCAGGCGAGGTGCGCGATCTGGTGGGCGACGGTCCAGCCGGGCGCCGGAGTGGGCAGGGCCCACCGGTCCCGGGTCAACTCGGCCACGAGCAGGTCGAGTTCCTCGCTCTCGGCACGCAGGTCGTCGATGACGGGCGTCGGGTCGGCCATGGGGGGAGCATGGCAGCGCCACCAGAAACAATCAAGCGTGCTTGCATAATTTTCGGGCCGTCACACCGCTTCCACGGGCGGGTACACCGGCTCCCACCGGGCCGCCCGCACCGCCGCCTCGACGTCGTCCAGGCCGACCCGGGCGACACCCTCGTCCACCGCCGCGCGGGCCACGGCCACGGCGACCGCCTCCGAGGTGGCACGCAGGTCGCGGATCGGCGGGAGGACCGGCGCGTCGGCGTGCGCGACCTCGGTGTCACCGGTGCGGCGGGCCACCGCGTCGGCCGCCGCGCGCAGCATGCGGTCGGTGATCCGGGAGGCGCGGGCGACGATCGCGCCGAGGCCGAGCCCGGGGAAGACCAGCGCGTTGTTGGCCTGCCCGATCTCGTACGCCGTACCGTCCCGCTCGACCGGCGCGAACGGGCTGCCGGTGGCCACCAGCGCCGCGCCGCCGGTCCATTCGAGCAGGTCGGCTGGGGTGGCCTCGGCGAGGTCGGTCGGGTTGGACATGGGCAGGATGATCGGCCGCTCGGTGTGCTCGGCCATGGCGCGGACGAGGCCCTCGGTGAACGCGCCGCCCTGGCCGGAGGTGCCGATCAGGATGGTCGGGCGGACCCGGCGGACCACCTCGTCCAGCGGGACGCCGGGCAGGCTCTCGTCCCGGCGCCAGCCGTCGGCCTCGCCGGCCGGGCGGGCGTACGGCCGCTGGACGTCACGGAGCCGGTCGCCCTGGTCGGCGGTGAGCAGGCCGTACCGGTCGACGCACCAGAAGCGGGCGAGCGCCTCGTCCTCGGACAGCCCCTCCGCGATCAGGGCGTCGCGCAGCTGGTCGGCCACGCCGATACCGGCGGTGCCCGCGCCGAAGACGACGATCCGGTGCTCGGGCAGGGGCGTGCCGGTGGCGCGGACGCCGGACAGGACGGCGGCGAGGTTGACGGCGCCGGTGCCCTGGATGTCGTCGTTGAAGGTGCACACCCGGTCGCGGTAGCGGTCGAGGACGCGGCGGGCGTTGGCGGTGCCGAAGTCCTCCCAGTGCAGCAGGGCGTTCGGGAAGAGCCGGGTGGCGGCGGTGACGTAGGCGTCGATGAAGGCGTCGTAGGCGTCACGGTCGGCGCGCGGGTGCCGGTTGCCGAGGTAGAGGGGGTTGTCGAGGAGTTCCTTGCGGTTGGTGCCGACGTCGAGCATGACGGGCAGGGTGCGGCGCGGGTCGATGCCGGCGGCGGCCGTGTAGACGGCCAGCTTGCCGACCGCGATGTCGATACCGCCCACGCCCCAGTCGCCGATGCCGAGGATGCCCTCGCCGTCCGTGGCCACGATCAGGTCGACGTCGTCGGCGCCCAGGCCGCTCGCCCGCAGCGAGCGCTCGATGTCGTCGGGGGCGTCCACGGAGAGGTAGACGCCGCGCGGGCGGCGGTACTCCGTGCTGTAGCGGCGGATCGCCGTGCCCACGGTCGGGGTGTACACGATGGGCAGCATCTCTTCGAGGTGGTCGCCGACCAGCCGGTAGAACAGCGCCTCGTTGCGGTCGTGCAGGGCGGTCAGATGCACGCTCTTGGCCAGATCGCTCGGCTGCTCCCGGAACTGGCCGTAGGCGCGTTCGGCCTGCTCGTCCTGCGTGAGTACGCGGGGCGGTACGAGCCCGACCAGGTCGAGGGCCCGCCGCTCCTCCTCGGTGAACGCCGTACCCCGGTTGGTCCGGGGGTCGGCGAGCACGGCCCGCCCGCGCGCGGCGATCCTCAGCGGCTTCCGGGTGGTGTCACGGGCATCGGTCATGGGATCCGCCTTTCCGTCGACACGCCGGGTTTCCACAAACCCGGGTCCGACTGCATCCCACCCTCGGGGAGGGAGGCGGTGCGTGCCCCGGGTCGTGCGGGGCCCGGCGCGGCGCCGCCGGAGCCGCCGGGGGCGGGGGGCGGCGTCGGGGGCGGGGGCGCGGCGCCGGGGGCGGAGAGCGCGGCGCCGGGGACGGAGGGGGGCGCCGGGGACGGTGAGCGCGGCGCCCGGGACGGGGAGGGGGCGTAGGGGACGGAGGGCACGGCGTCGTGGACGAGAGCACGGCGTCGGGGACGGAGGGGGGTGCCGGGAACGGAGAGCGCGCGCCGGGGTCGGAGGGCACGGCGTCGTGGACGAGGGCACGGCGTCGAGGACGGAGAGGGGGGCGCTGGGGACGGAGAGGGGGGCGGGCGCCGGTTACGGCTTCGTGTGCGGGGGGCCGGTCAGGGGGCGGCGGGGGGTGCGGGGGCCTTGCCTCGGCCGACCTGGGTCCGTACCGCGCCGATGCTCGCCGCGATGACCAGGGCGATCGCGGCGGCCTGGGCCGGGGACAGGGACTGGCCGAGGATGAGGAAGCCGGCCGTGGCCGCGAGGGCGGGCTCCAGGCTCATGAGGATGGCGAAGGTGGAGGCCGGCAGGCGGCGCAGGGCCAGGAGTTCGAGGGTGTACGGCAGGACCGAGGAGAGCAGGGCCACCGCCGAGCCGAGGGCGGCGGTGGTGGGGTCGAGCAGGCGGCTGCCCGCGTCGGCGATGCCGATGGGGAGGAAGAGGAGGGCGGCGACGGCCATGGCCAGCGCCAGGCCGTCGGCCTGCGGGAAGCGGCGGCCCGTACGGGCGCTGAAGATGATGTAGGCAGCCCACATGGCGCCGGCCCCCAGGGCGAAGGCGACACCTGTGGGGTCCAGGTTGCCGAAGCCTCCGCCGCCGAGCAGGAACACGCCCGCGAGGGCCAGGCAGGCCCAGAGCGCGTTGATCGCGCGGCGGGAGGCCAGGACGGAGAGGGCCAGCGGGCCCAGGACCTCCAGGGTGACCGCCGGGCCCAGCGGGATGCGGTCCACCGCCTCGTAGAACAGGCCGTTCATCGCGCCCATGGCGATACCGAAGACGACCACCGTGCCCCAGTCCGTGCGGGAGTGGCCGCGCAGCCGGGGCCGGCAGAACAGGAGCAGGACGATCGCCGCCGCGACGAGGCGCAGGGTCACCACGCCCGGCGCACCGGCCCGGGGCATCAGGGTGACCGCCAGCGCGCCGCCGAACTGCACCGAGATACCGCCGGCCAGCACCAGCCCGACCGGTCCGAGCGAGCCGAAGGGACCGGAGCCGCCGCTGCCGCCGGAGGGGGCGGGGGTGGCTTGGGACGGCGATGTGGTGCTGGGTGCGGCGGTCACGGGCGGTCCTGGTGGCTTGTTCGGTGCGTGCATCGCGATGGACTACCAGGTCCAGGGTAATGGACTTCGACAGGTGCGTGAACCCTTTTTGGGACTGTCCCGGATGCCGGGCTCAACTGCCCGGCCAGGCCTCCTCGTTACGGAACAGGGGACGGCCGTCCGGCAGCACCGAGGGCACGTGTCCGGCGTTCCCGCACGCGGGGGCGTACGCCGCGGAGCCGTATCCGTGTCCGTGTCCGTACCCCTGGCCTTGCCCGTGCCCCTGCCCGTACTCGTACGCCGGCGCGGGTGCCGGGGCCGGGGGCTGGTGCTCCTCCCACAGCGGCATGCGCAGCTCGCCGGTGTCCATGACCGTGCTGTTCTGCGAGCGGTGCAGCCGGGCGTAGGCCCCGCCCCGGGCGAGGAGTTCCTCGTGACGGCCGGTCTCCGCGATGCGGCCCCGGTCCACGACGATGATGCGGTCGGCGTCGGGGGCGAGGTTCAGGTCGTGCGTGATCATGATCGTCGCCCGGCCGGCCATCAGGCGGCGCAGCGGTTTGACGATGCGGCGGGCGGCCATCGCGTCCAGGCCCGTCGTCGGCTCGTCCAGGACCAGGACGGGTGCGTCGCGCAGGAGGGCACGGGCGATGGCCAGGCGCTGGAGCTGGCCTCCGGAGAGCCGGGCCGAGTGGGGGTCGACCCGGGTGTCGTACCCGTCGGGGAGCCTGCTGATGAAGTCGTGGGCGTCGGCCGCCCTGGCCGCCTCCTCGATCGCCCGGTCGCTGGCGCCGGGCCGGCCGCAGGCGATGTTGGCGCGCACGGTGTCGTGCAGCACCAGGGTTTCCTGCGGGAGCAGGGTGACGTACTCGCGCAGCCGGGCCAGCGGGAAGTCCCGAAGGGGTACGCCGTCCAGGAGGACGTCCCCGGAATCCGGGTCGTAGAAGCGCAGCAGCAGCTTGGACACCGTGGACTTGCCCGCGCCGCTCGGGCCCGTAATGATCACCAGCTCGCCGGGGCGGACGGCGAAGGAGAGGCCGTCGAGGGCGGTCCGGTCGGCGCCGGGGTAGCGGAAGGAGACGTCCCGCATCTCCACCGTGCCGTCCGGGCGGCCCGTCTCCGTGCCCCGCCGCGGGTCGGTGACCGACGGCCGTACGTCGAGGATCTCGATGAGCCGCTCGGCGCCCGCCGTGGCCGCGGTGACCGTGAGGCCGAGCTGGGCGAGGCCGCGCACGGGTGGGTAGAGGTAGCCGAGGAACGCGGCGAAGGCGAGGAGCTGGCCGAGGGTCATCCGGCCGGTGGAGATCTCCCAGGCGCCGATGCCGATCACGGCGAGCACGCAGACCGTCTCGATGACCTGGACGAGCTGCTCGTAGGCCTCGTTCAGGCGGGTGGAGCGGACGGAGGCGCGGAACCAGGCGTTCGCCTCCTCGTGCAGCCGGCGGCGCTCGGCGTCCCGGCGGTCGTAGGCCTGGGTGAGCACGATGTTGCCGAGGGACTCCTCCACCACGGAGGTGATCGCGCCGTCGGCGACCCGGCCCGCCCGGGAGACGTCCTTGATGGAGCCGGAGAAGCGGCGGGCGGCCAGCCAGAAGAGGGGGGCGAGGACGAAGGTGGCGGCGGCCAGGTCCCAGCGCAGCCAGAACGCGGCGGCGGCGTAGAAGAGGGCGGAGAAGGCCGCCGAGGCGGCGCCGACCAGCCCGGACACCACCATCGTCTCGATCGCCTCGACGTCGCTGGTCAGCCGGGAGAGCAGGTCGCCCTGGCGGTGGCGCTGGAAGAAGTGCGGGGGCAGTTGCTGGACGTGGTCGAAGACGTGCTCGCGCAGCCGCATCACGAACCGCTCGGTGGCCCACGCGGCCAGCGAGTTGCCCGCGTACGCGACGAGCGCGCCGGCCACCGCGACGCCCAGCCACTTCGCGGCGGGGCTCCAGAACGCCGCCAGCGATCCCTTCTGCAGGGCGTGGTCGGTGAGTTCGCCGAACAGCAGGATGGCCTCGGTCTCGGCGAGCGCGGCGAGCACCGTGCACAGCCAGACGACCAGCAGCCATTTTCTGAGCCCCTTGGTCAGCGGCCAGAAACGACGGAACGCCGCCCGGGCGGGAATAGTGGGTGTTTCGTACTCGAATTCTTCACCCTCGTCAGCCATCAGGAATCCTTTCCGAATCACCTGCCCGCGGGAAGTGGAAAAGGGGTCGACGGTGCACCGTCGACCCCTTTCGGTTCAGCCTCGGATCACTTGTCCTGGCCGGGCAGCGGCTTGGGCAGCGGCTTCGGGCCGTGCTTCTTCGGCTTCGGCTTCGGCGGCGGCGGGAGCTGCTTCGTCTTGGGCTTGGGGGGCAGCGGGGCAAGCTTCTTGAAGCTCATTCCGACTCCTAATGTCGCACGGTTCTTGTGGTGCTGAATTCCGCGTCCGGAACCCGACACCGAAGAACTTACACGCCGACCGGGAGCCGGAACGGCGAATTTGGCAAGGGGGTGCTGTGAATACCTTTGGGGTTCCTGAGAGACCCGTCCGAACCTGGGAATTCCCTTATGCGGACACGTCCAGCGCCTGTGCCAGTACCTCTGCCAGATGGCGGCCCCGGACCCCGGCGAGCTGGTCGAGCTGGGTGCGGCAGGAGAAGCCGTCCGCCAGGATCAGCGTGCCGGCGGGTGCCTGGCGGACCGCGGGCAGGAGCTGTTCCTCCGCGCAGGCCCGGGAGACCTCGAAGTGGCCCTTCTCGAAGCCGAAGTTTCCCGCCAGGCCGCAGCAGCCCCCGCTCAGCTCGCCGGTGAGGCCGGCGGCGGCGCGCAGCCGGCGGTCCGGGGTGTCGCCGAGCACCGCGTGCTGGTGGCAGTGGGTCTGGCCGGCCACCGGGCGGTCGACGGCGGGCGGGGTCCAGTGCGGGGCGTGGCGCTCCAGCGTTTCGGCGAAGGTGAGCACCGCGGCGGACAGCCGGGCGGCTCGCGGGTCGTCGGGCAGGAGTTCCGGGAGGTCGCTGCGGAGGGCCGCGGCGCAGCTGGGTTCCAGGACGACGACCGGGACCCCGGCCCGCAGCACCGGCTCCATCAGGTCCAGGGTGCGGCGCAGGACCTTACGGGCGCGGTCCAGCTGGCCGGTGGAGATGTAGGTGAGCCCGCAGCAGACCCGGGCCCGGCGGGCGGTGAGCAGCGCGGTCACCGCCCTGGTCCGGCCGTCCCCGATCGCCCCGTGGCCCGGCACCCGCGTGGGCGGAAGGGCCACCCGCAGCCCGGCCGCCTCCAGCACGCGAACGGCCGCCTGCCCGACGGACGGCGCCAGATGCTCGGTGAAGGTGTCCGGCCAGAGAACGACCAGATCACCGGCGTCCCGAGCGGGCACCTCCCCTGCGCCGGCGGGCTCCGAAGCCGGCAGCCCACCCGCACCCGCGGCCGGCAGGCCCCCCGCGCCCCCGACCGACGGCCCACCCGCACCGCCAGCCGAAGGACCAGCTCCGCCCAGGGCCGACGGCCCACCCGCACCGCCAGCCAAAGGACCGGCCCCGCCCACGGCCGGCAGCCCACCCCCGCCCGCGGCCGACGGACCGCCAGCGCCCCGCGCAGAGACCTCCCCCTCCCCCACAGCCGAAGGACCACCCACACCCCCGGCCGGCAGGCCCCCCACACCCACGGCCGACGGCCCACCCGCACCGCCAACCAACGGCCCGGCCCCGCCCCCGGCCGGCAGGCCCCCCGCACCTCCGCTCGGCTTCCGCCCCCGCCACCACCCGGTGAACGTCTGTGTCGCCAGGCGGGGGAGTTGTCGTTCCGGGGTGATCCCGGCCAGCCGTTTGCCGAGGCCGGCCAGCGGGCCCACTCGGGCCAGGGCGTTGACCAGCGGAGCCGTCCGCGTGCGGGTGGTCCAGTGCAGCCACTCCGGGAGGCGGCCCATGCTGTGGTGGGCGGCGGGGCGGGGACGGTCGGCGTAGTGGTGGTGGAGGAACTCCGCCTTGTACGTGGCCATGTCGACGCCGACCGGGCAGTCCGAGCGGCAGCCCTTGCAGGACAGGCAGAGGTCGAGGGCGTCCCGGACCTCCGTGGACTGCCAGCCCTCGGTGATCACTTCGCCCGCGAGCATCTCGTGCAGCAGCCGGGCCCGGCCGCGCGTGGAGTGCTGCTCGTCGCCGGTGGCCCGGAAGGAGGGGCACATCACGGCGGGGCCGGCCGCCGTGGCCGTACGGCACTTGGCGACGCCGACGCAGCGGCGGACGGCCGCGGCGAAGTCGCCGCCGTCGGCCGGGTAGCCGAAGGCCACGTCGACCGGGCGGCTCGGCAGGACGGAGAAGCGGAGGTTCTCGTCCAGCCGCGCCGGGCGGACCAGCATGCCGGGGTTGAGCAGGTCGTCCGGGTCCCAGACGGCCTTGGCCCGCTCGAACAGCGCCACCGTCTCCTCGCCGTACATCCGCGGCAGCAGTTCCGCGCGGGCCTGCCCGTCGCCGTGCTCCCCGGACAGGGAGCCTCCGTGCGCCACGACCAGGTCGGCCAGTTCCTCGGAGAAGCGGCGGAAGCGGCCGACGCCGGCGTCGGTGAGCAGGTCGAAGTCGATGCGGACGTGGATGCAGCCGTCGCCGAAGTGGCCGTAGGGCGCGCCGCGCAGGCCGTGCGCGGACAGCAGGGCGCGGAAGTCGCGCAGGTAGGCGCCGAGCCGGGCGGGCGGTACCGCGCAGTCCTCCCAGCCGGGCCAGGCCTCCGTGCCGTCCGGCATCCGGGTGGCGGTGCCGGCCGCGTCCTCGCGGATCCGCCACAGGGCCCGCTGGGCCGCCGGTTCGGTGACGACCAGTGCGGCCACGACGCCGGCGGCGCGCACGATCTCCTCCGCCCGCGCGCGGGCCTCGGCCGCCGTGTCCCCGCCGGTCTCCACGAACAGCCAGGCGCCTCCCTCGGGCAGCCCGGAACCGGGCGGCACCAGGTCGGCGGCCATGCCCTCCACCGTGAGCGGCCGCAGCGGCAGCAGGCCGGCGGCGGCCTCGGCGGCCGCGCCCTCGTCGGCGTACGCCAGCACGGCCAGGGCACGCGCGCGGGGTGCCTCGACCAGGCGGACCACGGCCTCGGTGAGGATGCCGAGGGTGCCCTCGGAGCCGCAGAAGGAGCGGGCGACGTCCGCGCCCCTCTCGGGCAGCAGCGCGTCCAGGGCGTACCCGGAGATGCGGCGGGGCAGGTCCGGGAAACCGGTGCGCAGCCGGGCCAGTTCGCCCTCGGCCAGCTCGCGCAGCCCGGCCGGGGCGCCCGCCCAGCCCGGTCCGAGCCGGAGCCGCTGCCCGCGCGCGGTGAGGACCGACAGTTCGCGGACGCTGTCCGCGGTGGTGCCCCAGGCGACCGAGTGGGAGCCGCAGGAGTTGTTGGCGATCATGCCGCCGAGCGTGCACCTGCTGTGCGTGGAGGGGTCGGGGCCGAAGCGGAGGCCGTGCGGGGCGGCGGCCTCCTGGAGGCGGTCGAGGACGAGCCCCGGCTGGACGACGGCCGTCCTGCTGCCCGGGTCCAGCTCCAGCAGGCCGGTCATGTGCCGGGTGAAGTCCAGCACCACGCCGGTGCCGGTCGCCTGCCCGGCGATCGACGTGCCGCCGCCGCGCGCCACCACCGGCACGCCGCGTGCCCGGCACACCTCCAGCACGGCGGCCACGTCGTCGGCGTCCCGGGGGGCCACGACGCCCAGCGGGACACGCCGGTAGTTGGAGGCGTCCATGGTGACCAGCGCCCGGGCGGTGGCGTCGAAGCCGACCTCGCCCCGCACGGCCGCGCGCAGCTCCGCTTCGAGACCCAAGTGATCCGTCATGCCTCCAGGATGCATCCGGTCACGGACAGTCACCGATACTTGTCCACAACCCCGTCCCTATCGTCGTACAACCTCACAAGTCCACGTCCCGGTGATCTCGTCTCATCGAACGGACACGTCTCCACCTCGCTTTGCGCCACCGGCTAACCTCGTCCCGTGGCCGACATCCAGATTCCCGCTGACATCAAGCCCGCCGACGGACGTTTCGGCGCTGGCCCCTCCAAGGTGCGCACCGAGGCGCTGGACGCCCTCGCCGCCACCGGCACCTCCCTGCTGGGCACCTCCCACCGGCAGGCGCCGGTGAAGAACCTGGTCGGCAAGGTCCGCGAGGGCATCTCCGAGCTGTTCTCCCTCCCGGAGGGCTACGAGGTCGTCCTCGGCAACGGCGGCTCCACCGCCTTCTGGGACATCGCCACGCACGGCCTGATCGAGAACAAGTCGCAGCACCTGAACTTCGGCGAGTTCTCCTCGAAGTTCGCCAAGGCGGCCAAGCTCGCCCCCTGGCTGGCCGAGCCCACCGTCATCGCCTCCGACCCCGGCACCCACCCGGAGCCGCAGGCCGAGGCCGGTGTCGACGTCTACGCCTTCACCCACAACGAGACCTCCACCGGTGTCGCCATGCCGATCAAGCGCGTGGCCGGCGCCGACGAGGGCGCGCTGGTCCTGGTCGACGCCACCTCCGGCGCGGGCGGCCTCCCGGTCGACATCGCCGAGACCGACGTCTACTACTTCGCCCCGCAGAAGTCCTTCGCCTCCGACGGCGGCCTGTGGATCGGCGTCTTCTCCCCGGCCGCGATCGAGCGCGCCGAGCGGATCCACGCCTCCGGCCGGCACGTCCCGGAGTTCTTCTCGCTCCCCACGGCGATCGACAACTCCCGCAAGAACCAGACGTACAACACCCCGGCCCTCGCCACCCTCTTCCTGCTCAACGAGCAGCTGGAGTGGCTCAACGGCCAGGGCGGCCTCGCCTGGTCCACGGCCCGCACGAAGGACTCCTCGACCCGGCTGTACGGCTGGGCGGAGGAGGCCAAGTACGCCACCCCGTTCGTCTCGGACCCGGCCAAGCGCTCGCAGGTCATCGGCACGATCGACTTCTCCGACGAGATCGACGCCGCCGCTGTGGCGAAGGTGCTGCGCGCCAACGGCATCGTGGACACCGAGCCGTACCGCAAGCTGGGCCGCAACCAGCTGCGCATCGCCATGTTCCCGGCGATCGACCCGGCGGACGTCGAGGCGCTGACCAAGTGCGTCGACTACGTCATCGAGAAGCTCTGACTTCTCGAGTAGTACGACGCCGAAGGGCGCCCGGTGACGAACACCGGGCGCCCTTCGTGTGTGTGTGGGGGGGGGAAGCCGGACCGTCAGAAGCGGGGCACCAGAGACGGCTTCGCGCCCTGGCCGGCCGGCGGCTTGCAGGTGACGTCCCGTGCCGGGAGCCTGCCGGTGCTCAGGTAGGCGTTGACCTGGCTGTCGGCGCAGGAGCGCGGGTTGCCGCCGTAGACACCGTGGCCCTCGCCGCCCTTGACGTACACCATGCGGGAGCCCTTCAGGACGCGGTGCATGCCGAGGCCGCTGGCCAGGGGGGTCTGGGAGTCCCACTGGTTCTGGACGGTCAGCAGGCGGACCCTGTTGTCGACCCGGGTGACGGACTCCACCGGCTTGTCCCAGAACGCGCAGGGCGTGATGTTGGAGCCGAAGTCGCCGTAGAGCGGGTACCTGGCCTTGTCCCGGACGGCGTCGCGCCGGTACTGCTCCGGGTCGTGCGACCAGGCCGCGGTGTCACCGCAGAGCACGGACCAGAAGGCGGCGGAGCCGTTGTCCGCCGGGGGCTGCGCGGCCCCCGCGGACGCGGAAGCCCAGCGCGGTGCCTGCCGGACGGCGGGCGGCAGGAGGCCGTGGCGGGAGGAACCGTGGCCGGCCGCGGCCTTCTTGAGCTCGACCACCGCCTCGGCCGCGTACTTGGGGGAGAAGAACGCGGGGCGCAGGCCGGCGCGGATGTCGTCACCGGTGAACTTCTGGCCGCCGTCCTCGATGGGGGTGCGGTCGGCCCGGGCGACCAGGTCCCAGAACGTCTTGCGCACCTGGGCCGGGGTGGTGCCGAGCTGGTAGGTGCGGTGGTGCTGCGCGGTCCACTTCGTCCAGCGGGTGAACGCCGGCTCGGTGCCCGACGCCCAGACCTGGATCATGCCGCGCCAGATCCGGGCCGGGTCCACTGAGCTGTCCAGCACGAAGCGGTCGGTGCGCTGGGGGAACATCTGCGCGTAGACGGCGCCGAGGTACGTGCCGTAGGAGTACCCCAGGTAGGAGAGCTTCTTCTCGCCCAGGACCGCGCGGATGACGTCCATGTCGCGGGCGGTGTTGCGGGTGGTGATGTACGGGAGCTTGTCGCCGCCCTTGGCACGGCACTTGTCGGCGACGGTCCTGGCCCACTTGACGTCGCGGCTGAACGTCTCCGCCTTGTAGGGGTGCTCGATGTTCTGCTCGGCTCCCGTGAGGCCGCAGGTGACCGGGGTGCTCCGGCCCACGCCGCGCGGGTCGAAGCCGATGAGGTCGTACTGCTCGCGGACCTTCTTGGGCAGCACGTCCTTCATGGCGGCGGGCATGTCCAGGCCCTCGCCGCCCGGGCCGCCGGGGTTGAACAGGAGCGCGCCGTGCCGCTTGCCGGGGACGCTGGTCTTCAGCCGGGAGACGGCCAGTTTGATCGTCTTGCCGCCGGGGCGGCTGTAGTCGAGCGGGACCTTGATCGTGGCGCACTGGAACGCGGCGGGCTGCGACGCGTCGCATCTGTGCCACGCGGGCTTCTGGGCCGCGAACCTCCCCAGCGGTTCCGCCGCGGAGGCCTGCGCCGGGGCGAGGGCGGGGACGAGGGTCGCCGTGACCCCCGCGGCGAGCAAGGGCGCCAAGCGTCCTATCCGCACGATGGACGTTCCTTTCCGTCAACTTAAGGGACGGAAAGACGATTTCGTGTCCACGGGGCCGTACGGATCCACCTGGGGGCCGGTCTTGCTCCACCTCCCGGCGTACACGGAAAGGGACTTGCGGAGGAGAACCGGAACGGGCTGTTTTCCCTCCGCCCCCCGGTTCAGCCGCGCCGCAGCCGGCGCAGACCGAACAGGGCCGCCACGCCGACCGCGACGACGACGGCGCCGACCTTGAGACCGGTGCCGCCCTCGTCCGCCGAGGCGCCCGAACCGCCGTTCTTCGAGGGCGACTTCCCGGCCGGCCGGTCGGGGGCGTCCACGGCCTGCACGGCACTGTCCGCGCCCTCGCTGCCGTACATCAGTTTGCTGCCGTCGGCGGAGTACGACACGGACTCCCCCTGGCCCTGCAACGGGACGTCCAGACGCCCCTTGCGCTGGATGCGGCCGCCGTTCCAGTCGTAGGAGATGCCGCCGAAGTAGCCGCGTACGGCGAGGTGCCGGCCGTCCGGGGAGAAGGCGGCGTCGGTGGCCCAGAGGTCGACGGCCGCGACGGGCTTGAAGACGTTCGCGCCCGAGGTGGAGAGGGTGGCCGGGCCCTCGTACAGGTGCCCGCCGTCCTCCTTCTTGTCGATGATGTAGACGCGCCCGGTCCTGGGGTGGACGAGCAGCGACTCGGCGTCGCGCGGCCCGTCGGAGTACTTCACGACGTACTGCGTGGCCGTGACGGTCTGGTCGGTCAGCTTCTCCGGCTCGGGCAGCCGGTAGATCCAGACGTAGGGCCACCTGCCGCCGAAGTTGTCGCCGATGTCGCCGACGTAGATCTCGTTGTGCGGCCCGATGGAGATGGCCTCCACGTCCCGCGGGGAGCCGATGCCGCGCAGGGTGATCCGGGCGACGGTCTTCCCCGTGGCGCTGTCCACGGCGTAGAGGTACGGCCCGTCGTCGCTGTCGTTGTGCGTCCAGTAGACGCCGGGGTGCAGCCGGGAGGCGGCGAGCCCGCTGGACTCGGTGATCCGCGGGTCCTTCAGGGTGAACCCCTGGTCCCCCGCCCCCTCGGCGGTTCCGTCGGCGGCGGTGGCGGGCAGCGCGCAGGCGCCGGCGAGCAGCACCCCGGCGAGAACGGCGAACGATCGACGCATGCCCCAAGCCTGCCATCACCGGCCGGGGTTCAGGGGGCGCGACCACCGGGACCGGCGGACGTGGTCCGCCTCACAACCACCACGGATCCCATGCGTCACCGGGATCGTTCATGATGAGCGAATGCTTAGGTTCATGCCCGTGGGCGACTCCATGACGATCGGGAGCGCGGGCGACCACACATGGCGTTACCGGCTGTGGCAGCACCTGTCCGTGGCGTACGGCGGCCCGTTCACCTTCGTCGGCCCGCGCGAGACGCTCTACGACCAGCAGGCCGACGCCCCGACGTCCCTCGCCTACGCCGAACCCGGCTTCCCGCGCGCCCACCTCGCGGGCTGGGGCGAGGGCTGGCTGCACATGGCCCCGCTGATCGGCGAGGCGGTCCGCGCGCACCGCCCCGACGTCCTGCTGGTCTCCCTCGGCCTGATCGACCTGGGCTTCTACACGAACGCCGAGCAGACGGCGGAGAACGTGCGGGCGTTCGTCGCGGGCGCCCGCGAGGCGGACCCGCGCATCCGGATGGTGCTGCTGCCGGTCATCCCGAACATCCGGGCGGCGGCGGACCCGCTCTTCGCCGAGCAGGTGGACCGGTTCAACGTGCTGCTCGCCAAGACGGTCGCCGACCTGGACGAGCCGCGCTCGCCGCTCCTTCTCGCCTCGCCGCCGCAGGGGTACGACATCCACACCGACACCTACGACGGCACGCACCCCAACGGCCGCGGGGAGCACCGGATCGCCGAGGCGTTCGCGGGGGCGATGCGGGAGGCGTGGGGGGTCGGACAGGGGAACGTGGCCTGATCGGATCTTCGGGCGCGTCCCGGCCCGGGTACGTATCGTTGTACCGCGCGGCCGCACTCTTCCGGGGAGCGGCCGGGGAGGAGCGCCACGATGACCGTCCTGGAAGACAGGATCGAGATCAAGATGGCCGATGCCAACACCAGGCGCTTGGACGAGTGGTTCGAGCGGCTCGAGCGGATGCCCGTCCCCGACGGTTACAAGGTCGAGGTCGTGGGGGGCGATGTCTTCATGACGCCGCAGCGGGACGTCCACTGGCAAACCATCCGCGAGATCCTGTGGGCGCTCGAGGACCGCTTCGGGCGGCGCTCGGCGCGCGTGTTCTCGGACGTACGCATCGACTTCCCCGGCAACGGGAACGGCTTCTGCCCCGACGTGGCCAAGTTCCGCGACGGTGCGGCGAAGGACGCCGACGGGCGCTGGCGTCACGAAGACGTGGAGTTCGTCGCCGAGGTGGTCTGGAAGGGGACGGCGCACAACGACTACGGGCCCAAGAAGACCGCGTACGCTCGCGCAGGGGTCCCCGTGTACCTCGTCGCCGACCCGTACCGGGGCAGGTGCCATGTGTACAGGGAGCCCAAGGAGGGCGAGTACACCAGCGAGCTGCGCGTCGACTACGGAACCGACGTCGACCTCACCGCGACCCCGCTGCGCCTCGTGCTCCGAACCGACGACTTCCCCCGCGACTAACCCCGTTCCCACACGTACAACGCCTCCCCCGAGTCGGCCGGCGTCACCCACCCGCCGTCGCCCAGGGTGGCCGTGGGCGGCCAGGTGCCGACCGGTACCGGATAGACGACCTCCTCCGGCGTCCGCGTGCCCGCCGTGTCGAGGAGCCAGTGCCGCCCCTGCCCCCACTCCTCGTCGCCCTCGACGGTCGAGCAGATCAGGGTCGTCTCGTCCAGGAAGCCGCCCGCCCAGTCCCAGTAGGGAAGCGCCTCGTCGTTCTCGGGGTCGGCCTCGGGATGCCGGGGTACGGCGGCTTCCGCGTCCCACTCCAGGCCGTCCACGACGGCACCGGCCGTGTCGCGCACCGCCAGCGCGTCCTGATCGTGGGTCACGGTCATCAGCCGCTCCCCCGAGGGGCTCACGCCGGTCAGCGCCAGATCGCCCTCGACGTAGGCGACGGACAGCGTCCGCCCGTCCCAGCGGCCCCAGCGCAGCGGCGCCCCGTCCTGGCCCTCCCCGATGCTCAGCCCCATCTGCCCCGGGTCCGCCGGGTGCGGCAGGTGGAAGCTGCCGGCCGCCGCGGCCCCGGCGTCGGCCCGGGCGAGCAGCCGGCCGTCCGCCGGGTCCAGCAGCAGCCACTCGTCCACGACGTGCGGGGCCAGTTCGTCGGCGGACCCGCCCACCGCCAGCGGCCCGCGTACGTGCGCCCAGACGTGGGCCCCGTCCACGGAGAACCCGGCCGAGCCACGCTCGGGGTAACGGTGGTCGGGCCGGTCGCCGTACTCCTCGTAGGACCGGTGCAGTTCACGGCAGGCGCCGTACCAGCAGCCGTGCCGGACCTCCCAGCGCGTCCTTCCCGACGGCTCCACGGCGCGCACCGCGTGCACGCCCGCGAACACGGCGAGGCTCGCGTCCGGCGCCACCGCCCACGCCCCGCGCCGGCGCGGCCACGGCGCGGGCACCCGCACCCGGTCCCCGGCCGGGGCGAAGGCGTCGTCCAGCGGCTGGAGCACCAGCGCGTCGTCGGCGCGCTGGGCCAGCAGCCGGCGGCCCGGCAGGCCGAGCAGTTCGGGGACGTCCGCCTTCGCGGAGGGCAGGAGCGCGGGGACGACGGCACGGAGCCGGGCACGGACGGACACGTGACTCTCCAGGGGTGATGTGGCTGCGCGCACCCTACGGCACGCCTCCGACACCCCGGGCAGGCGTCCCGAAAGCCCTTGCGGAGCCACCCCCTTGCATAGAGCGCACTCGAAGTCGTTGGCTGGTGGACCATGGAGTACACGCAGCTCGGACGCACGGGACTCAAGGTCGGCCGACTCGTCCTCGGGACGATGAACTTCGGACCGCAGACCGACGAAGCCGACAGCCACGCCATCATGGACGCGGCGCTGGACGCGGGCATCAACTTCTTCGACACCGCCAACGTCTACGGCTGGGGCGAGAACAAGGGCCGGACCGAGTCGATCATCGGCAACTGGTTCGCCAGGGGCGGCGGGCGGCGCGAGAAGACCGTCATCGCCACCAAGGTGTACGGCAACATGGACGCGGACGGCGCGACCGTCTGGCCCAACCACGACAAGCTCTCCGCGCTGAACATCCGGCGCGCGGTGGACGCCAGCCTGAAGCGGCTGCAGACCGACTACATCGACCTGTACCAGTTCCACCACATCGACCGGAACACCCCGTTCGAGGAGATCTGGCAGGCGATCGACGTCCTCGTCCAGCAGGGCAAGATCCTCTACGTCGGCTCCAGCAACTTCCCCGGTTACAAGATCGCCCAGGCCAACGAGACCGCCGCCAGGCGGGGATCGTACGGCCTGGTCAGCGAGCAGTGCCTGTACAACCTCGCCGAGCGCCGCGCCGAGATGGAGGTCATCCCGGCCGCGCAGGACTACGGCCTCGGTGTCATCCCGTGGTCGCCGCTGCACGGCGGGCTGCTGGGCGGGATCATCAAGAAGGAGGTCCAGGGCGGCCGCCGCGCCTCGGGCCGGGCCGCCGACACGCTCAAGGACCCCTCGGCCCGCGCGCAGATCCAGGCCTACGAGGACCTGCTCGACAAGCACGGCCTGGAGCCCGGTGAGGTCGCCCTGGCCTGGCTGCTCACCCGCCCCGGCGTGACCGGCCCGATCGTCGGCCCGCGCACCGCCGGACAGCTGGAGTCGGCGCTCCGTGCGGTGGAGCTGGAACTGGGCGAGGAACTGCTGAAGAGCCTGGACGAGATCTTCCCGGGCCCGGGGCCGTCCCCGGAGGCCTTCGCCTGGTAAGGGGGTCGTAAGGGGTCCTCCCGGGACCGTCGGAAGGCAGCGTCCCGAAAGGGCGCGGGGAACTGCGCGACCGGCCACTGCGCGCCCGCAGCCGCAGGGCGGCCGCAGTTCCCCGGCATGCCTAACGCATGGCCGACGCCAAGGCAACCACCACGAACATCAGCACGAGCGCACCGGCCATGATCCGGTTCCGGGTTTTCGGGTCCACGTAAGCGAGACTAACCGGCCCCGCCCAGAGCCCAGCGCCCGACCACCTCGTACCGCGGCTGCTCCCCCGGCACCCCGGACGTCGGCAGCCGGCTGCGCACCAGCGCCACGTCGGCCACGGTCCAGCTCCGCCCGGCGAATTCCGCGAGCAGCCGCACGTACGGCCGTACGTCGACCGTGTCCCTACTGCGGGCCAGCGTCAGATGGGCCTTGTACCGCCGGTGCTCCCCCATCTCCACGCCCGCCTTGCGTGCCGCCGCCTCCGCCCGGTCGGCCAGCAGCCGCAGTTCCTCCACATCGCCCCGGGCGCCGGTCCACAGCGCGCGGCCCCGGCCGAACTGGCCGCCGCCGGCGACGGCGAGGGAGAAGGGCGCCGACCGGCGGGCCGCGCGGGCCAGGCGGTCCGAGAGGGCGGGCACGACGTCGTCGGGGACCTCGCCGTAGAAGGCGAGGGTGAAGTGCCAGCCGGGGCGGTCGGTCCAGCGCAGCCGGCCGGCATCCGGCAGCTGCCGCAACCGGGCCACCTCGGCGGCGAGTTCGTCGACGACGTCCTCGGGGGGCAGTACGGCGGCGAAGAGTCTCATGGCCTCACGATCGCAGACTCCGGGCAGCATGATGGGGTCATGGCGATCATCATTCGAGAAGGCGGCCCGGACGACCTCCCGGCGATACTCGGCATGCTCGACAGCAGTGTGGAGTGGCTGGTCTCACAGGGGCGGACCGTGCAGTGGGGCACCGAGCCCCTGTCGCGGCACGAGAAGACGGTGCAGGCGGTGGCGCGGGCCATGGACGAGGGCACCACGTACATCGCCGAGGTGGACGGCGTTCCGGCCGCCATCCTGACCCTCACCGACGCGCCCGGCTCCTACCTGTCCCACCTGCCGCCACCCGGCGAGCCCGAGCGGTACATCCACTGGCTCGCCTCCGACCGCCGCTTCAAGGGGCGGGGCGCGGGCAGCGCCCTGCTCGCGCACGCCGCGGAGGTGACCCGGCGGGCCGGCGTGGGGCTGCTGCGCGTGGACTGCTACGCGGGCGGCGACCGCAGGCTCGTCGCCTACTACGAGGCCAACGGCTTCACCCCGACACACACCTACACCCACGGCCCGAACAACTGGCCGGGCCAGGTACTGGCCCGGAGGGTGGACTAGCCCCCTCCGGACCGGCCGGAACGCTCACGCCGAGCGCGGCCCGGCACCGGCCCCCGACGAGGGCAGGCCGGCCCGCCGGGCGCCCGCCGCGGCGCCTGCGCGGCCGTCGCCAGCTGGTCCCGTTCGCGGGGCACGAAGCGCACCCGCGGGTGGCCGTGGTACCAGCCCACGGGCAGGCGCAGGCGGACCAGGGCCGATCCCCCGACAGGGGCAAGCCGGCCCGCAGGGCCCGCCGGACACCCGCCGAGCCCGCCGCGGCGCCTACGCGGCCGTCGCCGGCCGGTCCCGTTCGCGGGGCGCCAAGCGGACCCCCGGGCGGCCGTAGTAAAAGCTCACGGGCAGGCACAGGCGGACCAGGGCCGATCCCCTGACAGGGGCAGACCGGCCCGCAGGGTCCGCCGGACACCCGCCGAGCCCGCCGCAGCGCCTACGCGGACGTCGCCGGCCGGTCCCGCTCGCGGGGCGCCAAGCGGACCCCCGGGCGGCCGTAGTAAAAGCTCACGGGCAGGCACAGGCGGACCAGGGCCGATCCCCCGACAGGGGCAGACCGGCCCGCAGGGTCCGCCGGACACCCGCCGAGCCCGCCGCAGCGCCTACGCGGCCGTCGCCAGCCGGTCCCGTTCGCGGGGCACGAAGCGGACCCGCGGGTGGCCGTGGTTCCAGACCACCGACAGGCGCAGGCCGCCGATGCGGGTCAGGACCAGGCCGATCGCGGCGGCCGCCGCGGCCGACACCACACCGCCGGCCGCGAAACCGATCCGGGCACCGTAGGTGTCGGTGATCCAGCCGACCACCGGTGCGCCCAGCGGGGTACCGCCCATGAAGACCATCATGAACAGGGCCATCACCCGGCCGCGCATGGCCGGGTCGGTGGCCATCTGCACGGCCGTGTTGGCGGTGACGTTCACCGTCAGGCCGAACATGCCGATCGGCACCATGAGCAGCGCGAACAGCCAGTACGACGGGGCCACCGCGGCGACCGTCTCCAGCGCGCCGAAGGCCAGCGCGGCGGCGATCAGGACGCGCAGCCGGGCCGTGCCGCGCCGGGCGGCCAGCAGGGCGCCGACCAGGGAGCCGACGGCCATCAGGGTGTTGAAGAGGCTGTAGGCGCCGGCACCGGCGTCGAAGACGTCGTCGGCGTAGGCGGACAGCCACACCGGGAAGTTGAAGCCGAAGGTGCCGATGAAGCCGACCAGGACGATCGGCCAGATCAGCTCCGGCCGCTTCGCCACGTAACGCAGGCCCTCGCGGAGCTGGCCCTTGCCGCGCGGCGCCCGCTCCACCACGTGCAGCTCGCGGGCCCGCATCAGCAGCAGGCCGGCGATCGGCGCGGCGAAGGACAGGCCGTTGGCGAGGAACGCCCAGCCGGTGCCCACCCCGGTGATCATGAGGCCGGCGACGGCGGGGCCGACCAGCCGGGCGGACTGGAAGTTCGCCGAGTTCAGGCTGACCGCGTTCTGCAGCTGCTCGGGGCCGACCATCTCGGAGACGAAGGACTGCCGGGCGGGGTTGTCGACCACCGTGGCGAGGCCGACGGCGAACGCGGCGACGTAGACGTGCCAGACCTGGACCTGGCCGGACAGGGTCAGCGCGGCGAGCGCGAGGCCGGTGACGGCCATCGAGGACTGGGTGACCAGCAGGGTGGGCCGCTTGGGCAGGCGGTCCACGAGGACGCCGCCGTACAGGCCGAACAGCAGCATCGGCAGGAACTGCAGGGCCGTCGTGATGCCGACGGCCGCGGAGGAGCCGGTGAGGCTGAGGACCAGCCAGTCCTGGGCGATGCGCTGCATCCAGGTGCCGGTGTTGGAGACGACCTGGCCGAGGAAGAAGAGGCGGTAGTTCCGGATCTTCAGCGAGCTGAACATCGAGGACCTACGGGAAACGACAGGGGTAGGAGTCGGTGCGGGGGCGGAAGGTGTTCCGGGTCCCGTACTCAAACGGGTTCGCCTCCTTCGGTGGTGCCTACAGGTGTGCGAGCTTCTCCAGTACGGGGGCGGCGGCGCGCAGGGCGGCCCACTCGTCCTCGTCGAGGCCCTCGGCCAGGCCGGCCAGGAAGGCGTTCCGCTTGCGGCGGCTCTCCTCCAGCATGGCCTCGGCCTGCTCGGTCTGGGTGACGACCTTCTGGCGCCGGTCCTCGGGGTGCGGCTCCAGCCGGACCAGGCCCTTGGCTTCGAGCAACGCGACGATGCGGGTCATCGACGGCGGCTGGACGTGCTCCTTGCGGGCGAGTTCGCCCGGGGTGGCGCTGCCGCAGCGGGCGAGGGTGCCGAGCACCGACATCTCGGTGGGGCTCAGCGACTCGTCGACCCGCTGGTGCTTGAGGCGACGGGACAGCCGCATCACGGCGGAGCGGAGAGCGTTCACGGCGGCAGCGTCGTCGCCATGGGAAAGGTCCGGCATGTTCCTTAGCGTAACTCATTACTCTCGCTAAAGACCAGTCGGGCGCGCCCACGATGCCGCGTGACCCCCGCCACTGAACCGCACGATCACCCGTATGAGTGAGTCGGTTCCGGAAAGTGACGCACCGGACGCCCCGCTGTGGCGACCCTCGTACGCATGGGGACCAGTGTGCTCAGCCTGCGGATAGACGGGGAGCTGCTCGAACGGCTCCGGCACCACGCGGCGAAAAGAGGAATGAGCGTCCAGGACTATGTCGTCCGGACGCTCATTCGGGATGACTTCGACGAGCGGTTCCAGACCGCCGTCGAGGAGACGGAGAGGTTCTACGGGGTCACCTGACGGCTCCCGCGCGGGCTCAGGTGAGGCCCAGGGCCGGCATCAGGTAGTAGAAGGCGAAGACGGCCGAGACGACGTACATCGGCACCGGAACCTCCCGGCCGCGGCCGGCGGCCAGGCGCAGCAGGGTGAAGGTGATGAAGCCCATGCCGATGCCGTTCGTGATCGAGTAGGTGAACGGCATCATCAGCATCGTCACGAAGGCCGGGACGGCGATGGTGTAGTCGGCCCAGTCGATCTCCTTGATGGAGTTCGACAGGATCAGGAAGCCGACCGCGACCAGTGCCGGGGTGGCCGCCTGGGACGGAACCATCGTGGCGACCGGGGTGAGGAACAGCGCCACGGCGAAGAGGCCGCCCGTGACGACGTTCGCGAGGCCGGTCCGGGCGCCCTCGCCGACGCCGGCCGTGGACTCCACGAAGGCGGTGGTGGCCGAGGAGGAGCTGGCACCGCCCGCCGCGACCGCGAGACCGTCGACGAAGAGGACCTTGTTGATGCCCGGCATGTAGCCCTCGGCGTCGGTCAGCTTGGCCTCGTCGCTGATGCCCATGATCGTGCCCATTGCGTCGAAGAAGCACGACAGCAGGACCGTGAAGACGAACAGGATGCCGGTCAGTACGCCGACCTTGGAGAAGCCGCCGAACAGGCTGACCTGGCCGACCAGGCCGAAGTCGGGGCTGGCGACCGGGTTGCCCGGCCACTTCGGCACCGTCAGGCCCCAGGAGGGGATCGTGGCGACCGCGTTGACGATCACGGCGAGGACGGTCATGCCGACGATGGAGATGAGGATCGCGCCCGGCACCTTGCGGACGATCAGCGCGAAGGTGAGCAGCGCGCCGAGGATGAAGATCAGCACCGGCCAGCCGGTGAGGTGGCCGCCGGTGCCCAGCTGGACCGGGACGGTGGTCTGGGCGGCGTCCGGCATCCGGGTGACGAAGCCGGAGTCGACCAGGCCGATCAGCATGATGAACAGGCCGATACCGATCGCGATCGCCTTGCGCAGGCCGAACGGCACGGCGTTCATCACGCGCTCGCGCAGGCCGGTGGCGACCAGCAGCATGACCACGAAACCGGCGAGGACGACCATGCCCATGGCGTCCGGCCAGGACATGCGCGGCGCGAGCTGGAGCGCGACGACGGAGTTCACACCGAGGCCGGCGGCGAGCGCGATCGGCACGTTGCCGATGACACCCATCAGCAGCGTGCTGAAGGCGGCCGTCAGCGCGGTGGCCGTCACCAGCTGACCGTTGTCCAGGTGGTGCCCGTACATGTCCTTCGCGCTGCCGAGGATGATCGGGTTCAGCACGATGATGTACGCCATCGCGAAGAAGGTGGCGAAACCGCCACGGACCTCACGGGCGATGCTGCTGCCGCGCTCGGAGATCTTGAAGAAGCGGTCGAGGGCGCCGTAGGCCGGCGCGCCCCCCGGCTTTTCGGGGGTGGGGACCTTGGCCTGAGCCGAGGTGGACATGGAGGACCTCATCCCCAGCGGGGTTCCCCCGAGCCCCGTTGGAGTTTCCTACGATCAGAAGCGGTCAAAGACAAACGGTTTCAGTATGAAGGTATGAGTCGGAGATCGCTATCTCCGCGCGTAGACAGCGGTGGCGCATAAGCTGTGCCCATGGCTAAGTGGACCCCCAAGCACGAGGCGCCGGAGCCCCTGGAGGGGCCCGTGGTCGCCACCATCACCGGCGGCACGATCGTGTGGTTCGTCCTCTTCCTGGTCCAGCTCCCCTTCTACGGCTGGTTCGAGGACCACGGACACCTGTGGTGGCTGTGGACGTGCCTGGCCGGGGGCGGGCTGGGGCTGATCGGCGTCTGGTACGTGCGCAGGCGGGACGCGGCGATCAAGCGGTCGGCGGCCGAACCGGGCACCTGACACCCGGCCCGGCGGGTTCGTGCGGCGGGCGGACACGGACCCACGTACCGTCGAATGCATGAGCCATATAGACGCGGGCGCCGACCTCGACCCCGTCCATCCCGTGGCCCTGCCGGTGAGCCGGCCGTCGGGGCTGACCGGCGCGGAAGTGGCGGAACGGCGCTCGCGTGGCCAGGTCAACGACGTGCCCGTGCGCAGCAGCCGCTCGCTGGGGCAGATCGTCCGGGCGAACGTCTTCACCCGCTTCAACGCGATCATCGGCGTGCTCTGGCTGGTCATGCTGTTCGTCGCGCCGATCCAGGACAGCCTCTTCGGCTTCGTGATCCTCGCCAACACCGGCATCGGCATCGTCCAGGAGTGGCGGGCCAAACAGACCCTGGACGCCCTCGCGGTGATCGGGGAGGCCCGGCCGACGGTCCGCCGGGACGGGGTGGCGACCGAGGTGGCCACCCATGAGATCGTCCTGGACGACCTCATCGAGATCGGGCCCGGGGACAAGATCGTCGTCGACGGCGTGTGCGCGGAGGCGGACGGGCTGGAGATGGACGAGTCGCTGCTCACCGGCGAGGCCGACCCCGTCGTCAAACGCCCCGGCGACCAGGTGATGTCCGGCAGCTTCGTGGTCGCGGGCGGCGGCGCCTTCACGGCCGCCAAGGTCGGCCGCGAGGCCTACGCCGCCCGGCTCGCCGAGGAGGCCTCCCGCTTCACGCTCGTCCACTCCGAGCTGCGCACCGGCATCTCCACCATCCTCAAGTACGTCACCTGGATGATGGTCCCGGCGGCCGTCGGACTGGTCGTCACCCAGCTCGTCGTCAAGAACGACGACCTGAAGGACGCGGTGGCCCGCACGGTCGGCGGGATCGTGCCGATGGTCCCCGAGGGGCTGGTGCTGCTCACCTCCGTCGCCTTCGCGATCGGTGTCATCCGGCTCGGCCGCAAGCAGTGCCTGGTGCAGGAGCTGCCCGCCATCGAGGGCCTGGCCCGTGTCGACACCGTCTGCCTGGACAAGACCGGCACGCTCACCGAGGGCGGCATGGACGTCAGCGAGCTGCGGCCGCTGGACGGGGCCGACGAGTCCTACCTCCGCAAGGTGCTCGGCGCGCTCGGCGAGTCCGACCCGCGCCCCAACGCCTCCCTCCAGGCGATCATCGACGCCTACCCGGACAGCGAGGACTGGCGCTGCGTGGAGTCGCTCCCGTTCTCCTCCGCCCGCAAGTACAGCGGGGCCGCGTTCAGCGAGGGCGACGGCGAGACCAGCACCTGGCTGCTGGGCGCCCCCGACGTGCTGCTCGCCCCCGGCGACCCGGCCCTGGCCGAGACCGAGCAGCTGAACGAGCAGGGGCTGCGCGTGCTGCTGCTGGCCCGCGCGCACCGGGACCTGGACGACTCCGAGCCGGCCCGGGGCGCCCGCCCCGCCGCCCTGGTCGTCCTGGAGCAGCGGCTGCGGTCCGACGCGTCCGACACCCTGCGCTACTTCGCCGAGCAGGACGTCCGGGCCAAGGTCATCTCCGGTGACAACGCGGTGTCGGTCGGCGCGGTCGCCGGGAAGCTGGGCCTGGACGGTACGGCGGTGGACGCGCGGCGGCTGCCCGCCGACGGGCCGGCGCTGGCGCGGGCCCTCGACGCGGGCACCGTCTTCGGGCGGGTCACCCCGCAGCAGAAGCGGGACATGGTCGGCGCGCTCCAGACGCGCGGGCACACGGTCGCGATGACCGGGGACGGGGTGAACGACGTCCTCGCCCTGAAGGACGCGGACATCGGGGTCGCCATGGGCTCCGGTTCGGAGGCCACCCGGGCGGTGGCGCAGATCGTGCTGCTGGACAACAGCTTCGCGACGCTGCCCTCGGTGGTCGCCGAGGGCCGCCGGGTGATCGGCAACATCACGCGCGTGGCGACGCTGTTCCTGGTGAAGACGGTCTACTCGGTGCTGCTGGCGCTGCTGGTGGTGTGCTGGCAGGTCGAGTACCCCTTCCTGCCCCGCCACCTGACCATGCTCTCCACCCTCACGATCGGCATCCCGGCCTTCTTCCTGGCCCTGGCGCCGAACACGGAGCGGGCCAGACCGCACTTCGTCCGCCGGGTGATGCGGTACGCGATCCCCGGGGGCGTGCTGGCGGGCCTCGCGACCTTCGTCACGTATCTGCTCGCCCGCCACCACTACACGGGGCCCGGCGCCCTGGAGGCGGAGACGAGCGCGGCCACCCTGACCCTGTTCCTGATCTCCATGTGGGTACTGGCGATCATCGCCCGCCCCTACACCTGGTGGCGGGTGGCCCTGGTGGCCGCGATGGCCGTGGCCTTCCTGTTCGTCCTCGTGATCCCCGCCCTGCAGGACTTCTTCGCCCTGCGGCTGGTCGGGGTCGCGATGCCGTGGACGGCGGTCGGCGTGGCGGTGGTGGCGGCGGCCGTCCTGGAGTACCTGTGGAGGTGGGTCGGCCGCCGCTTCCCGGACTAGGTGCTACTGCACGTCGACGTAGTCACCCGCGGCGCTGACCGCCGGGGTGGTCGAGGTGCCCGCGAAGGAGAAGCGCCAGTAGCCGTCGTAGTTGGCGGTGGTGGTGGTCTTCAGGTTGCCGTACGAGTCCGTGTTCACGGTCTTGACCGTGGTGTACGTGGTCGTGCCCGCCTTCTTGAACTGGAGCTTGACCGGCTGGCCGGAGTAGCCGTGGTACTGGTGGTCCTCCCAGTTGGCGCGGGTCAGCTTGCCGGTCACCGTGAGGGTCTTGCCCTTGCCGACCGGCTCGGGGCCCGCGTTGACCGTGAGCTTGGAGTAGCGCTGCACCAGGGTGCTGGCCAGGCCGCTCTGGTCCTTGTAGCCGATCTTGCTCATGTCGGCGGGGTTGTCCTGGTCCTGGCCGTTGAAGGCGACCGCCTCGGCGGCCACGCCCCAGGAACCGGCCCAGGCGTTCTTCAGGTCCCCGTCGGCCGGGTAGATGTCGACGGTGCCCTTGCAGGTGGCCGTCGTCGCCGAGGTGGCGGTGCAGGTCGCCGGGTTGTCGCCGTACAGCTCGGCGGTCGCGGTGTCGTACGAGCCCTTGTAGAGGAAGGCGTCGCTGTAGAAGTCCTTCGCGGTGATGTCCACGTCGGCACCGTGCGTCAGCGTGTACGAGTAACTGGCGCTGACCATGTTGGTGGTGCCGACCTTGATCGCCTTGGCGACCGTGACGTTCGAGAAGCTGACGTTCAGCGTGTACGGGGTGCCCGAGTCTCCGGTGGCGTGAGCGGCCGGGACTGCGAGGGCGGAGAGGGCCAGGGCGCCGGAGACGGCGGCCACGGTGGCACGTATGCGCATGTGCGTTTCCCTGGAGGGAGAAGTGATCGTGGAGTCGGTCGACTCACGCGATCAGATCCGCGAGACACGCGAAGGGTTGTACCGCAAGACCACTTCCCGGCCAGATTTGGAATGGCGATTACCTGTACATGGCACAAGTGGGAGGAAACGTTCCGGCCCCGGGAGCGCCACACGCTCCCGGGGCCGGCCCGGTGCCGCCTACTGCACGGCCGGGTACGTCAGCTGGTTACTTCACGTCGACGAAGTCACCGGCGGCGCTGACTGCCGGGGTGGTCGTGGTGCCCGCGAAGGAGAAGCGGTAGTAGCCGTCGACCGTGGCCTTGGTCGTCGTCTTCAGGGCGCCCGTGGAGTCCGACTTGACGGTCTTCAGCGTGGTGTAGGTGCTGGAGCCCTTCTTGCGGAACTGGAGCTTCACGGACTGGCCGGTGTAGCCGTGGTACTTGTGGTCCTCCCAGTTGGCGCGGGAGAGCTTGCCCGTGACGCTGAGGGTCCCGCCCTTCTTCACCGGCTCCGGGGAGGCGTTGACCGTCAGCGTGGAGTTGCGCTGGACCAGGGTGGTGCCCAGGCCGTCGACCTGCACGACCTCCTTCTCGGAGTCCATGTCGAGCGCGACGCCCGCACCGTGCCAGGTACCGGCCTGCGCGTTGCGCAGCCTCAGGTCCGCGTCGGTCTCCCGCGGGTCGAGGACGATCGTGCCCTTGCAGCTGGCGGTCGTGGCCGAGGTGGCCACGCAGACGCCCGGCGCGTCGCCGCCGGCGGCGTTGTCCGGGGTGACGGACGAGCCGTGGTAGATCAGCGGAACGCTCAGGAAGCCGTCCGAGTCGACGTCGACGTCGGCGCCGTGGGTCAGGGTGTAACTGACCGGGACGGAGACCTTGTGGGTGGTCCCGACCTTGATCGCCTTGGCGATCTTGAAGTGGGAGAAGGTGACGTCCAGGTCGCCCTCCGCCGGTGAGGCGGCGACGCCGGCCTTGCCGGCCGCGGCGTGCTGCACGAGGACCTTGGCGAGGTCCGCGGGGCGGACGGACGCACCGCCGTCGGCGGCCTGCGCGGCCGGCACGACGAAGGCGGAGAGGGCCAGGGCGCCGGAGGCGGCGGCCACGGTGGCGCGAAAACGCATGTGGTGTCCTTGGATGGTGGTGGTGCCGGGGTTGCCGCGCTTACTTCACGTCGACGAAGTCACCGGCGGCGCTGACCGCGGAGGTGGTCGAGGTACCCGCGAAGGAGAAGCGGTAGGAGCCGTCGGCGGTGGCCTTGACCGTGGTCTTCAGGCGGCCCTTGGAGTCCGTCTTGACGGTCTTCACCGTGGTGTACGTGTTCGAGCCGTTCTTGCGGAACTGGAGCTTCACGGACTGGCCGGAGTAGCCGGCGTACGTGCCGCCGTTCCAGTTGGCGCGGGTCAGCGCGCCCGTGACGGTGAGGGTGCTGCCCTTCGCCACCGGCTCGGGGGAGGCGTCGGTCGTCAGCTTGGCCAGCCGCTGCGCCTGGAAGGTCTTGGCGTTCTCCTTCTTGACGTAGTCGGTGTCGTTGCCCTGGGCGATCGCCCAGACCTTCCAGCTGCCGGCCACCTCGTTGATGAGGTTCTTCCGGGCCGCCAGGGTGTACGTCGCCTTGCAGGTCGCCTTGGTGGCACTGACCTTGGTGCAGACCGAGCGCTTGTCGGCGGTGTTGGCCACGGCACCGCTGTCGGAGTGCTCGATGTCCTTGCCGTGGTACAGGATCGCCTGGGCCCAGGCGATGCCGGAGTCGTCGGTGGCGGTGAAGGAGACCGTGATGGTCTTGGACCCGGTGGCGCCGACCACGACGGGCTTGCCGCCGTTGACCACGACGTTCGAGATCTTGGTGTCGCCGCGGTGGGCGTCCGCCGCGTGCGCGGCCGGAACGGCCAGAACGGACAGCGCCAGGGCGCCGAGGACGGCCGTACCGGCGACTCGCATACGCATGAGTGTGTGTCTCCCCGTGATCATGAAGCTGGTTACCACATGATCAGATCAACACCACACACCAGAGGTTGTACGGGATCTTCACTTTTTCTCCGGCTGTGCGGGACCCCACATCACTGTGCGGGACCCCACATCAGTCGAACCAGCGGTCCCGGGCCAGTTCCTCCGTCCGCGAGGGGTCCTCCAGCAGCGCGGCCACCTCGAACCGGCGCGGCCACTGCCCCGCCGCCCAGGCCAGCCCGGCGGCGACCCCCTCCAGGGTGGCCGCGTGCAGCACCCCGTCGTCGGTCAGCCGCCAGTCGATCTCGACGCCGTCGACGACCAGTTCGTCGTGCTCGACGTACGTCCGAGGGGTCCGCGGCCCGAGCAGCACCCGCACCGCCTCCGGTACGTCGTGCTCGGTCCCCTCGGAGTGCACCTCGCCGGTGACGGACTCGCTCAGCCGCCGCACCTGGAACAGCTCGGCCAGCTCGGCGGCCCGCGCGGGCCGGACCGGCAGCAGCGGCACACCGGAGGTGAAGGGCAGCAGATCCGGCGAGTCGACCACGACCGCCGCACCGGCGTCCACGACCTCCACCCGCCCGTCGACCACGGCCCGCAGCTCGTCCGGCAGGGTCACCTGCTCGGGATCCAGCTCCGCCAACGCGCTGTACAGACCGTGCAGTTGGGCGGGCTTCACCGGGCGGTCCGGGTCGGCGAGCCGGTCCAGCAGCTCGGCGGCCCCGCCGGGCTCGTCCAGCAGCGCGCCGACCGAGGTGCGCACGCCGAGCGCCCGCAGCACCTGCTCGTCCTCGAACCCGGTGGCGTCGGCCTCGTCGTACAGGCCGTGCAGCAGCGGGTCGCCGCCGGCGGCGAGCAGCCCGGCCGGGCGCCGCCCGTCGAGCACCGGATGCCCGCGCAGCCACCACGCGGTGTACGGCCGTACGACCTCGTGGGTGCCGTCGGGGAGCAGGATCCGCACGGGCTGGGTGAGGGCGTCCCGCAGCGGCGGCCGGGCCAGCAGGGCGAGCGCCTCGGGCCAGTGGTCGTCGTCGACCAGGTCCAGGTCGCGCACGGCGACGAGTTCGGTGGCGACCGGCGGCACCGGGCTGTCCGGGAACCGGTCGAGGATGTCCTCGCACCACACGTCGACGGCGTCCAGCAGGCCGGCGTCGTCGGGTTCGGCGTAGTCACCGTCCCGGGGCTCCAGCTCGTCCGGGTCGAGGACGACGTCGGTGGCGCGGACCAGCGCGAAGTCGGCGAGCACCCCGCACGCGGCGAGCGGCTGCTCGCCCCACTTCTCCGCCAGCTCGGCGTCCACGGCGGCGAGTTCACCCTCCCGGATGACCCGCGCGAAGGGGCTGCCGGGGAGCACCAGCTCACCGGCGGGGGCGAGTTCCCCGTCCTCGTCGGGCAGCGCGAGCGCGCCCAGCCAGGGCTCCTCCCCCGGCTCCAGGCCGGCGTCCCGCACGAGCCCGAGGACCGTGTCGGCCAGTTCCTCGGCGTCCGGCGCGTCCTCCTCCCAGGCGAGGCCGCCGTCGTCCTCCAGGGAGCCGGCCACGGCGGCCCGCACCTGCGGGGTGGTCAGCACCGCGCGCGGGGTCGCGGGCAGTGCGCCGAGCTTCTCCAGCAGCGGGTGCGCGGCGTCCGCGTGGGCCACCTTCAGCCCGAGCCGGCCCAGCACCTCCGGGTCGATGCGGGCGGCGTCCGGGGCGGGCAGCAGCACCTGCCGGGGCCCGATGGTGGTCCGGCCGTCGGCGAGGGGCACCGGCAGCCCGGACAGCCGCTCGGGGTCGACCCCGGCGAGGCTGTCGTACAGCCGCCACCACCACTCCGGCTCCTTCTCCAGTCCGGCGAGCCGGTCGACGGCGTCGGCCAGGGGCAGCCGGGCGACCCCGAGGGTGCGCAGCTCCACGCGCCGCTCCAGGCCGGCCGGGAGCAGGGTGGGCAGCACCTCGGCGAGCACCCGCACGGTGCCGGCCCCGGCGCCCTCCACGACCTCGGCGTCCCGGGGCCGCAGGGCCTCCGGCAGCTCGTCGTCGCCCTTGCCCTCGACGGCCGGGGGCAGGAAGGCGGTGCGCGGCAGCCGCTCCAGCACGGCCTGGCGCAGCGCCCCGTCCAGCTCGGCCTTGCCCAGCGGCCCGGGCACCAGATCGATGATCCCCTCGCCCACCGGCCGCCAGGCGGCGAGCAGTTCGGCGTAGGTGTCGGCCGCGCGCTGCACCAGGAAGTCGGTGAGCGGGCCGGGGGCCGCGTGCCGGCGGGTGGTGTCCAGCGGGAACGAGGCGATGAGCAGCGCGGGCACGCCGAGCGGTTCGTCGCTCGGGGTGGGGGCGTGCAGGACCGGGGTGGTGCGGGGGCGGGCCGGGGCGCCGTAGGCGTCGACGGGTACGGCCCAGGTCACCGACCAGTGCGGGCGCAGCCGCTCCTCGACGGGCCGGTCGGCGAGGAGGTCGGGGGTGAGCGGCCCGTGGGCGGTCGCGGTGCGCCAGTTGGTGATGCCGTCGCGGGAGTCCTCCACGACCGTGAAGGCGCCGTCGGTACGCCGGCCGAGCGTGCGGGGGGCCTCGCCGTCGATCTCCACGACGACCTCCGCCAGCCCCGGCAGGGCGAGGAGCAGGGCGTCGTCGACGCCGGCGAGCAGCCGCTCGGCGAGGTCGGCGGCGGCGGCGTCGCGCAGGGGCAGGATGACGGCGGTGTCGTACGGCTCCGGGGCGGTGCCCTCGGCGGCGAACGGCAGCCGGAGCAGGGGCACGTGCCCGTCCCGGCGCCGCACCTCGTCGCCCAGCCCGGGGCTGTGCCGGGCCACGTCGGAGGCCAGCTCCCGGGCCTCGGCCAGCGACCAGCGCACGCCCCCGTGCCGCCCCACGATCGCCGGCTCGTCGGTCACGGCGAGGACGGCGGCGAAGCCGACGCCGAACCGGCCGACGGCGCTGTGGGACGCCTCGGCGTCCCGCTTGGCGGAGGCCCGCAGGGTGGACAGCGACTCGACGCCGGCCGCGTCGAGCGGGGCGCCGGTGTTCGCGGCCACGAGGACGCCGTCGCGGAGGGTGAGCCGCAGGCGGCCCGGCACGCCCGCGCGGGCGGCGGCGTCGGCGGCGTTCTGGGCCAGCTCCACGACGAGCCGGTCCCGGTACCCGCCGAGCACCAGGTCCTCCTCGGCGTTGGCGTCCTCCCGGAAACGGGCGGGGCTGGTCGCCCAGGCGTCGAGCACCCCGCGACGCAGACGGGCGGTGCCGAAGGGGTCGGCGCCCTCGGCCGCCGGCCGCACGAACTTGCTCACGTTGACTCTCCTCTACGACGTGAGACCGAAGGTACAGCGCGGAGCCGGGGGGCAATCAACGCGGACGGGGAGGGTATGCGGTAGTGACCATCCGTTGGCACGAAGGTGCCGTCGCACGAAAGTGGTGCCCTCCCATGCCCGAGACACAGGACGTAGTCGAGCTGATCCTCCAGGACCACCGGCGTATGGAGGACCTGTTCCGGCTGATGCGCAGTGTGGAAGAGGACCGGACCGCCGCCCTGGAGGAGTTCGCCGATCTGCTGGTCGCGCACGCGCTGGCCGAGGAGGCCGAGGTCTATCCCGCCCTCAAGCGGTACAAGAACATCGACGACGAAGAGGTCGAGCACGGCGAGCACGAGCACGACGAGGGCAACCAGGCCCTCCTGGACCTCCTCCAGGTCGAGGAGGTCGGCTCCGAGGAGTGGGACGAGAAGCTGGAGGCGCTGGTGGAGGCCGTCACCCACCACGCCGACGAGGAGGAGCGCACCATCCTCAACGGTGCCCGCGAGAACGTGGCGGCGGAGCGGCGCGCGGAGCTGGGCGCGGCGTTCCTGGAGGAGCGTGAGCGTCAGCTGAAGTCCGGCTGCGGCTCCCTGGAGAACGTGCGCCGCATCGTGCAGTCGTCCTGACCCGCGCACCGGGGCCGGGCTCTCACGGGCCCGGCCCGGGGTCCGGCCGCACGGCACGGCCCAGGCCGGCCCGGGCCGCCTCCAGCTGCGCGGCGAACGCGATGCCCAGGAACAGGGCGACCCCGGTCAGGTTGGCCCACAGCAGCAGGGCCACGAAGGCCGTGAGCGGCCCGTACACGGCACCGAAGGAGCCGCTGCGGGAGACGTAGAGGGTCAGCAGCCAGGTCGCGGTGACCCACAGCACCAGGTGGACGCCGGAACCGAACGCCAGCCAGGTGTACCCGGGCTGGTCCCGGCGCGGCGACCAGCGGAAGACGACGGCGGAGGCGATCCAGGCGAGGGCGGTGCCCACGGGCACCTCCAGGGCGCCCCACCACGCCGGCGGCCGCGGGGTGCCCAGCGCCTCGGTGGCCGCGGCGGTCACGGCCTCGCCGGCGACCAGGACCAGGAACCCCAGGGCCATGGGCACCCCGGCGGCGAAGGCGAGCAGCAGGGCCCTGCCGTACTTCCGCGGGAAGGGCCGGTCCCGTTCGATGCCGTAGATCCGGTTGGCGCCCCGCTCCACCTGGCCCATGGCCGACGCCAGGTTGATGACGGAGAAGACCAGTCCGAGGCCCAGGGCGAGGGTGCTCCAGGCGTCGGAGCCGGCGGTGCGGCGGGTGCCGCGCAGCGCCTCCCGGATCACGTCGGCGCTGGCGCCCGGCACGATCCGGCCGAGGGTCAGCTCGATGATCCGCCCCACGCTCTCCGTGTGCGCGGCCGTGGCCAGGCCGACGAGCGCGATGGTGAACGGCACCATGCCCAGCACGATCTGGAAGCCGAGGGCGCGGGCGTTGGTGAAGCCGTCGGCGTAGCGGAACCGGGAGAAGGCGTCGACCAGCAGGCGCACGCCCCCGTAGCGCCGCAGCGCGGTGAAGGCCTCGTCGCCGGAGAGCTCGTCCCCGATCATGTCCCGCGTCTGCGGGACGTGGACCACCGTCCCCATGTCCTGCGTCCCTCCTCACCCGCGGCCGCGGCCGGCCGGCACCTCGGTGTCCGGGTGGTTCCCGGGGCCGCCGCCCGGTCCGGCCAGCGGGGTCGGCGACAGGGCCGTGGGTTCCTCACCCGGTTCGAGCAGGGTGTCCGCCGCGCCGACGATCAGCGGGTCGGGGGTGCCGACCGCCTCGTGGTCCTTGGCCGGGTAGTCGAAGCGGTCCAGGAGGCTGCGCATGGCCTCCAGCCGGCCCCGCCGCTTGTCGTTGTTCTTCACGACCGTCCAGGGCGCGTGCGGGGTGTCGGTCGCCCGGAACATGTCGACCTTGGCCGCCGTGTAGTCGTCCCAGCGGTCCAGGGAGGCCAGGTCGGTGGGGGAGAGCTTCCAGCGGCGCACCGGGTCGACCTGCCGGATCGCGAACCGGGTCCGCTGCTCGGTGCGGGACACCGAGAACCAGAACTTCACCAGCAGGATGCCGTCGTCGGTGAGCAGCTGCTCGAACAGCGGCGCCTGCCGCAGGAACTGCCGGTACTCGGCCTCGGAGCAGAAGCCCATGACCCGCTCGACCCCGGCCCGGTTGTACCAGGACCGGTCGAAGAAGACCATCTCGCCGCGGGCCGGCAGGTGCGTCACGTACCGCTGGAAGTACCACTGCCCCGCCTCCCGCTCGGTCGGCTTGTCCAGCGCCACCACACGGGCCCCGCGGGGGTTCAGCCGCTCGGTGAACCGCTTGATGGTGCCGCCCTTGCCGGCCGCGTCGCGCCCCTCGCACACCACGACGATCCGCTGCCCCGTCTCCTTCACCCAGCGCTGGAGCTTGAGCAGCTCGATCTGCAGGATCCGCTTGGACCGCTCGTACTCGCGCCGGCCGACCCGGTGGTCGTAGGGGTGGTTCTCCCGCCAGGTCCCGACCGGCCGGCCGTCGGCGTCCAGCAGCACCGGCCGCTCCGGCTGCCGGTCGTCCACCTCGAACCCCCGCAGCAGGTCGTCCTCGCGCACCGTGCCGCGGGTCCGCTCCGCCTCCGTCGCCTGCTCGTGCTCGGCCACGCCACCGCCTCTCCGTCACCGCTCGCCGGGTCCCGCCCGGTCTCCTCACACGTGCCCGCCCAGCCGGGTCCCAGACGCCTGTACCGTCGCTGGGGTCGTTCCTCCGTACCGTGCGAGACAGGAAGGCGATCACATGCCCGAACTGCGCCTGGGACCGCTGCTGAGGTACACCGACGGCTCCTGCGCGACCGTGTGGGTCGAGACGAGCCGGCCCTGCACGGCCGAGGTGCGCTGCTCCGACGGCGCGGCCGGCACGGCCCCCACCTTCCAGGTGGCCGGGCACCACTACGCGCTCGTCACCGTGACCGGACTGCGACCGGGCACCTCGCCCTCCTACGAGGTGTTCCTGGACGACACCCCGGTGTGGCCCCTGCCCGACTCCCGCTTCCCGCCCTCCGTCATCCGCACCCCCGGCGCCGGCGACGCCGTCCGCGTCACCTTCGGCTCGTGCCGCTGGGCCGCGCCCCCGGCGGACGGCACGGACCCGGTCGGCCCCGACGCCCTCGACACCCTGGCCACCCGACTGGCGGCCGACCCCGGCGCCGAGCGCCCCGACGTCCTGCTGCTCCTGGGCGACCAGGTCTACGCCGACGAGACCTCCGAGGAGACCCGGCGCTGGCTGGCCGCCCGCCGCGACCTCGACCGGCCGCCCGGCGCCCAGGTCACCGACTACGAGGAGTACTGCCACCTCTACTACGAGTCCTGGCTCGACCCGGAGGTGCGCTGGCTGCTGTCCACCGTGCCCAGCTTCATGATCTTCGACGACCACGACATCGTGGACGACTGGAACACCTCCGCCTCCTGGCTCGCCGACATGCGCACCACCGACTGGTGGCAGGACCGGCTGCTGAGCGGCCTGATGTCGTACTGGGTCCACCAGCACCTGGGCAACCTCTCCCCCGCCGAGCTGGCCGACGACCCCACGTGGGCCGCCGTGCGCGCCACCCCGGACGGTACGAAGGCGCTGCGCGCCCTGGCCGAACAGGCCGACGCCGACTCCGCCACGGTCCGCTTCAGCTACCGGCGCGACTTCGGGCGGGTCCGGGTGGTGATGGTCGACTCCCGGGCGGCCCGGGTCCTGGAGGAGGGCCGCCGCTCGATGCTGGACGCGGGCGAGGCCGCCTGGCTGCGCGAGCAGGTCCTTTCCGACGAGGGGGCCTACGACCACCTCCTGATCGGCACCTCCCTGCCCTGGCTGCTGCCGCACCTGGTGCACGACACCGAGAGCTGGGACGCCGCCCTGTGCGCCGGGGAACGCGGCGACCGCTGGGCCCGCTTCGGCGAGTGGCTGCGGCGCGGGGCCGACCTGGAGCACTGGGCGGCCTTCCCCCGCTCCTTCGCCGACCTCGCCGGCCTCATCGCCGAGGTCGCGACGGCGCCGGGCGCCCCGGCGAGCGTGTGCGTGCTCTCCGGGGACGTGCACCACGGGTACGTCGCCGAGGCGACCTGGCGCTCCGGCGACGTCGGCATCCCCGTCGTCCAGCTCACCTGCTCACCCGTGCACAACTCCGTGCCGTCGGCCCTGCGGATCGGTTTCCGCGTCGGCTGGAGCGCGCCGGCCCGCTTCCTGGGCCGCCTGCTCGCCCGGCACGGCCGCAGCCCCCGGCCGCCGGTGCGGTGGCGCAAGCGGGGCGGGCCGTGGTTCGGCAACCAGCTCATGACGCTGACGCTGAACGGCCGCTCGGCCCACCTGCGCCTGGAACTCACCGGCAAGGAGGCGAGACTCGAAACGGTCCACGAGGCAAGCCTCACCGGCTAGCGCCGGGCGGCGTACGAGCCCGGCCGGCCCGCCTGCTCGCCTGCTCGCCAGGGAGCAACTGCGCTCCTGGGGGCTGCCGCTGGAACCGGCGGAACTGATCGTGGCCGAGTCGGCAGCGAACCCGGCCAATGCGGCCCGCGCGGGCTCAGCTGTGGCCGAGCTCCGCCGTCTCGTCGTCGCCGGTCTCCGGGACCGAGCCCGAGTCGCGGGCCGGGCGGAGCGGGAAGGGGTCGACGCGGGTCTCGTCGATGACCGGCGAGGCGGGCTGCGGGGGCTTGGGCATGACCGCTGCCTCCGAGTGGCCGCCACAGCCGTAGGCCAGCGAGACCACGCGGCCGTCCGCCGGCGAGAACTCGTTGGCGCAGACGCCGAAGGCCTGGCCGAGGGAGCCGCCGATGGGGGCGAGGAAGCCGCAGCTCACACAGGAGGCGGGGGCCGCCTGGGCCATGGCGGTCTTCGGGCCGAAGGCCTCCTCCCAGCGGTCCGCGGCGGTGTGCAGGCCGTAGCGGGACAGGACGCGCGCGCGGCGCAGGCCCAGTTCCTCGGCCACGGACGCGATGGTGCCGCGCGTGGGGACCGTCGGCTGGACGGCGGGCGTGCCCGGGGTGACGTCGGCGTCCTCGGCCTCGGCCAGTTCGCGCATCTCCTCGGAGAGCGGCGAGTTCGGCGGCGGCTCCTCCTCGCCCGTGTAGCCGGGCTCCAGGCGCAGGTCGTCCTGGTCGGTGGGGAGCAGGTCGCCGGGGCCGAGGTCGCCGGGGCGCAGGCGCTCGCTCCACGGGACCCACTCGGGGGCGAGCAGGGCGTCGGGGCCGGGCAGCAGCACGACCTCGTCCAGGGTGACGATCTTGGCGCGGGAGGCGCGGGCCACCGTCACCGCCCAGCGCCAGCCCCGGTAACCCAGTTCCCTGCACTCGAAGAAGTGCGTGACCACGCGGTCGCCCTCGGACACCAGGCCGGCGTGCTCGCCGACCACGCCGGGCGCGGCGGCCTCCTCGGCGGCGGCGCGGGCGAGGTCGACGGCCTCGGCGCACAAGCGGTCGGGGGTGCGGCTTCGCGTGGTCGCTGCGCTCACAGGTATCGCTTCTCTCCTACGCCGTCTCGTCGAGTGCGGCTGCCTCCGGCGGTTTCGCCGACGGAGCGGACCTGGGGACCGCATCGACGTCTGCATCCGCGCGCCTGGGCGCACCTCTGCCATCCATTCTGCGTTATGGCTGAGATAGGCACGCTACACCGGACAGGATTCGTGGATTTTCCCACCCGCCCCCTGCCTGGTCCGACCGGGGCCGTACACCGCCACACACGCCGTGTCCGCACTATCCGACGGCATCTCGGGGCACTATGAACGTCGTGGCAGCCGCGGACAGGGCGAGTGGTCGGGGCGGCGGTTCGGGCCGGGTGGGCGGCGCCGTCCGCGCGGTCGGCCGTGCCCTGCACCGTCCGGTCGCGGGTACGGCGCGGGTCGTCCGCAGGGTGACGCACGCGCACGGCGCGGGCGAGTCGGGCCTGGGCAAGCTGATCGAGCTGCACGCGGTGAACGGCGCCGGGGACGTCATGGTCACGGTGGCGCTGGCGTCCACGGTGTTCTTCTCGGTGCCGACGGACGAGGCGCGCGGCCGGGTCGCCCTGTACCTCGCCATCACCATGGCACCGTTCACCGTCCTCGCCCCCGTCATCGGCCCCCTGCTGGACCGGCTGCCGCACGGGCGGCGGGCCGCGATGGCCGGGGCGATGCTGGCGCGGGCGCTGCTCGCGCTGGTCGTCTCGGGGGCGGTGGCGAGCGGCAGCCTGGAGCTGTACCCCGCCGCGCTGGGGGTGCTGGTGGCGTCGAAGGCGTACGGCGTGGTGCGCAGTGCGGTCGTGCCGCGGCTGCTGCCGCCGGGGTTCTCGCTGGTGAAGGCCAACTCCCGGGTCACGCTCGCCGGGCTGCTGGCCACCGGTGCCGCCGCGCCGGTCGCGGCGGGCCTGCACGCGCTCGGCGATCCGTGGCCGCTGTACGGCGCCTTCGTGATCTTCGCTGCCGGTACGTTTCTGTCGTTCTCCCTGCCGCCCACGGTGGACTCGGCGAAGGGCGAGGACGTCGCGCTGCTCGCGGCCGACGAGCAGCACCTGCGCGGGCCGTGCCGGGAACAGGTGAAGCGGCCGGGGCTGCGGACGGTCGGGCCGGCCGTCACGCACGCGCTCGGCGCCAACGCCGCCCTGCGCTGCCTGTCCGGCTTCCTGATCTTCTTCCTCGCCTTCCTGCTGCGCGAGCACCCGCTGACCGGGGAGAGCGCGGCGGTGTCGCTCGGGATAGTGGGGGTCTCGGCGGGCGCCGGCAACGCCCTGGGCACGGCGGTGGGGGCCTGGCTGCGGTCCCGCGCCCCGGAGATCATCATCGTGGCCGTCGTCGTGGTCGTGCTGGGTGCCGCGATCGTCGCCGCCGTGTTCTTCGGGGCGTTCCTGGTGGCCTGTCTGGCCGCGGTCGCCGGGTTCGCGCAGGCGCTGGCCAAGCTGGCGCTGGACGCCCTGATCCAGCGGGACGTGCCGGAGCTGGTGCGCACCTCGGCCTTCGCCCGCTCGGAGACGCTGCTGCAGATGGCGTGGGTGTTCGGCGGCGCGGTCGGCATAGTGATGCCGCTCAACGGCACGGTCGGGCTCCTGGTCGGCGCCGCGTTCGTGGCCGTCGGCTGGCTGGGCACGCTCAGGGGCCTGCTCGCCTCCGCCCGGCACGGCGGCCGGGCCCGGCCGCAGGTGGCGTGAGGCCGGCGGTGACGTCGGCCGGCGTAACGAACCGGGCACGCCGCACCCCGCATGGGCGGACGGCTCCGGGGGCCCGATAGCCTTCGGCCATGACCACGCTGCAATCCGCTGTGCGACGCCGCCGCGCCGTCGCCGTCGCCGGCGCCGTTTCCGCCGGACTGCTCGTCCTGTCCGCCTGTGACAAGCCGACGCCGGTCGCGACGATCACCGTCGGCCAGGACTCGGTCACCTCCGAGGCCCTCTGCTACAACGACGGCAAGCCGCTGGACGCCGAGTCGCTCCAGAAGTGCTCCAAGAAGGCCCGCGACGCCAAGTCGATCAAGGTCGGCCAGGACCAGACCGTCCGCATCGGCGTCGACGAGAAGATCGCGGACGCGGGCTGGGTCCTGCTGATCAACGGCCGCCCGGCCGGTGACATCAGCAAGCTGACGTACCGCACGATCCCGAGCAGCGTCTTCTTCGCCGCCCAGTACGGCACGCAGGGCGAGACGAACACGCTCGCGGTCCAGATGGGCGAGGACAAGTCGAGGAAGGGCCTGTGGACCTTCAAGCTCAAGAAGGCCTGAGCACGACCTCCTTCCCCCTCCTCGTCGCCACCGCGGTCCCCGTCGAGCGGGACGCGGTGGCGGGGGCACTGCCCCCGGCCGCCGAGGAGATACGGCTGCCGGGCGGGTCCCTGCGCCGTACGGCGGCGGGCCTCGACCTGCTCGCCGCCGGTGTCGGCCCGGCGCTCGCCGCCGCCACCACCGCCGGTGCCCTCACCGCCGCCGCGCTGGCCGGCCGGCCCTACCGCCTGGTCGTCTCGGCCGGGATCGGCGGCGGCTTCCTGCCGGACGCGCCCGTCGGCTCCCTCGTCGTCGCCGACGCGATCACCGTGGCCGACCTGGGCGCGCAGACCGCCGACGGCTTCCTCCCGGTCACCGAACTCGGCTTCGGGACCGTCACCCACCGCCCGCCGGAATCACTCGTACGAGTCGCCGCCGAGGCCACCGGCGCGCGTACCGGCACGATCCTGACCGTCTCCACGGTGACCGGCACCGCCGCCCGCGCCGCCGCCCTGCGCGCCCGGCACCCCGGCGCCCTCGCCGAGGGCATGGAGGGCTTCGGGGTGGCGGAGGCGGCCGCCGCGCACGGTGTGCCCGTGCTGGAGATCCGCGCGGTCTCCAACCCGGTGGGTCCCCGGGACCGCGCCGCCTGGCGCATCGCCGACGCCCTCGCCGCCCTCACCGAGGGCTTCGGGAAGCTCGCGCCCGCATTGGAGAGTTGGAACACCCATGACCAGTGAGCAGCGGCAGTCCCTGCGGATCGCCTACTCCCCCTGTCCGAACGACACCTTCGTCTTCGACGCGCTCGCGCACGGCCGGGTGCCCGGCGCCCCCGCGCTGGACGTGACCTTCGCCGACATCGACATCACCAACGGCATGGCCGAGCGCGGCGAGTTCGACGTGCTGAAGGTGTCGTACGCCGTCCTGCCGTACGTCCTCGACGAGTACGCGCTGCTGCCGTGCGGCGGTGCGCTGGGCCGGGGCTGCGGGCCGCTGGTGCTCACCCGGGAGGCGGGTGTCGACCTCACGGGCCGTACGGTCGCGGTGCCGAGCGAGAAGTCGACCGCCTACCTGCTGTTCCGCCTGTGGGCCGCGGACACGCTGCCGGGCGGGGTCGGCGAGATCGTGGTCATGCCGTTCCACGAGATCATGCCGGCCGTGCGGGACGGCAAGGTGGACGCGGGCCTGGTCATCCACGAGGCCCGGTTCACCTACCAGAACTACGGGCTGCACAAGCTCGCCGACATGGGCGAGCACTGGGAGCGGACCACCGGGCTGCCGATCCCGCTGGGCGCGATCATCGCCAAGCGGTCGCTGGGCGCCGGGACGCTCGGCCGGCTCGCCGAGTCCGTCCGGGCCTCCGTACGGGCCGCCTGGGACGACCCGGAGGCCTCCCGGCCGTACGTCATGGCGCACGCCCAGGAGATGGACCCGGCCGTCGCCGACCAGCACATCGGGCTGTACGTCAACGAGTTCACCGCCGGTCTCGGCGAGGACGGCTACGCGGCCGTGCGCGGGCTGCTCACGCGCGCGGCGGCCGAGGGGCTCGTACCGCCCCTCGGCCCGGATGCGCTGGCGTTTCCCTGACTGGGTTCCGCCGGTTCTAGACGTCCAGTTGGTCGGCGACCGCGCGGAGCAGGCCGGCGATCTTCTTGCCGGACGCCTTCTCCGGGTAACGGCCCTTCTCCAGCATCGGCGTGATGTTCTCGAGAAGGGTCGTCAAATCCTGCACGATCGAGGCCAGCTCGTCCGGCTTCTTGCGCTGGGCGGCGGCGACCGACGGGGTCGGGTCGAGCACGATCACCGAAAGCGCCTGGTCACCGCGCTGACCGGCGACGACACCGAACTCCACGCGCTGTCCCGGCTTGAGCGAATCGACTCCGGCGGGGAGAACCGAGGAATGGACGAAGACGTCACCGCCGTCGTCGCGGGAGAGAAAGCCGAAGCCCTTCTCGCTGTTGAACCACTTGACCTTGCCGGTAGGCACGTCTGTCCTCGTCCTCGTACTCGTCGGGAAAACTACTTCGGAAACGGCTCTTGATAGCACTGGGGCGGGTCGACCATGACCCGCCGCCACCAAGCGCTACCAAGGCTAATGGTCTTCGGGCGGGTGACAAGACGTTCCCCGGTTGTTCTCTCGCGCAGGGAACTACCCTGGTCGAGTGCGTGACAAAACCCAAACGAATTCCGCCGCACCCGGCGACCGGCTGATCCGCGCCGGTGCCGTCGTGTTCTTCATCGGTGCCGTGGCCACCCTCGTCACGGTGGCCCCGCTGTTCCTCGGGGCGAAGCCTTTTCCGACCTACATGTTCGGTCTGAGCATGCTCATGGCCGTCGGATTCCTGGTGGCCGGCGCCGGTGTCCTGCGGTCCGTCACCGCCGGACGGCGTCAGGCGAGGGAGACGGCGCCGGGTGCCTCGCGGTAGCCGGTGAGCCACGCGGGGAAGTCGGACAGGGCGCTCAGCACGACGTCCGCGCCGGCCTCCCGCAGCTCGTCGGCCGGGCAGGGACCGGTCGCCACGGCGACCGAAAACGCACCTGCCGCCCGGGCGCCGCGGACGTCTCCGACGTGGTCGCCGACGTACACGCCGGCGCCGTACTCGCGCAGCGCCGCCGCCTTCTGCTCGGCCCACAGGTCACCGACGACGACGTCCGGTTCTATGCCGAGGTGCCGCAGGTGCAGCTTGGCGTTCGGCTCGTACTTCGCCGTCACCACCATCGTCCGGCCGCCGGCCGCCCGCACCGCGTCGACCGCCTCCCGGGCGCCGGCCATCGCGGGCGTCGCGGCGATGGCTATCGAGGGGTACATCTCCCGGTACAGATCGGCCATCGCCGGCACGTCCTCGGCCGGGAACCAGTTGATCAGCTCGTCCGCGAGCGGGGGGCCCAGCCGGGTCACCGCCAGGTCGGCGTCGATGAACGTACCCGTCCGCTCGGCCAGCGCCGTGTAGCACGCACGGATGCCGGGCCGGGAGTCGATGAGGGTCATGTCGAGGTCGAATCCGACGGTCAGCGAGAAGGCCATGGGGGACATTGTGCCGGGTACCTCCGGCGGTTCGGCCGAACGGGGACTGCGCCGTGGGGGTGCTGTGGTGTGCCGGGTGCGGGTACCTCCGGCGGTTCGAGCGGGCCGAGTCGCGCCAAGGGGGATGGCTGCGGTGAGCCTGGCGCGGGTGCCCCCGGCGGTTCCGCCGGACGGAGCCGCGCTGGGGGGCTGCGGTGAGCCGGGCGCGGGTGGCTGGTCGGCTGGGCGCGCAGTTCCCCGCGCCCCTTGGGTGGGCGAGCGGCAGCTTGGTCAAGGGGCGCGGGGAACTGCGCGAGCGGCCACGGCGCGCCCGCAGCCGTCCCCGGCGCTAGCGCGCGCGCTGGGAGCGCCAGACCAGGTAGGCCGCCGAGGCGAGGGCCGCGCCCCTGACCACCCACGGCCAGGTGTCGCTCACCGCGTCGTTCATGTGGCCCTGGGCGATCGGGTCACCCCAGCGGCCCTCGTTGCGGCCCCACAGCCACACCAGCCCCGCCGCGACCGCCGTGCCCGGCAGGACCATCACGGCCCACTTGGTCTCCGCGGCCGTCAGCCGGCGCGAGCCGTAGGCGATCGCCCAGCCCAGGAGCAGCGCGAACCAGTTGCCGAGCACGGCCCCGGCGACCAGCGCGGCGGCGGCCAGCAGCAGGAGGGGGTTGGACCAGCCGGCGGCGGGGGCGGGCAGCAGGCGGCGGCGCCGGGCGGGCGCGGCCTCCGGCGCGGGCTCCGGCGCGGGCGCCGCCGCTGGCTCGGCCTTCTCGGCGGGCGCCGCCTGCGGGGGGCGTTTGAGCAGTTCCGGGATCTCCACGCCGCCGACGAACCCCGGCACCGGATCGGTGTCGCCCAGGGGGCCGCCGGTCCGCCACCAGTCGGGCGCCAGCGTGCCGTCCCCCAGCTCGTGCGCGGGAGCGAGGTGCGGCGGGGCCGGGGTGTCGCGCGGGGCGGGCGGTTCCGGCTCGGCGGGGCGCGGGCGCGGTACGACCCGGCGCAGCCCCCTGGGCCGCTGCTGCCGCGCCGGCTCCGGCGTCCGCTCCCCGGAGGACGGCTGGGCCGGTACGGCGGCGGGGGGCGGCTGCGGGCTGCCACCGGCGCCGCCGGCCGCGGCGACCACCTCGTCCGGGGTGCCCAGGCGGTCCAGGATGCGGCGGACGGCGGCGGGCGAGTCCACCGTGGTCTGCGCCCGGTGCCGGTCGATCTCGTTGCGCAGTTCCGACACGAGCCGCATCCGTGTCGCGGACGGCAGCTGCCGCTGCTGAGCGATGTCTCCGACGCGGCTCAGATACTCGTAGACGACCTGGTCGCTCTCGATCCCCACGGAACCCCTCCGGGGTGCGCCGACTGATACCCGGTGAGGACGGTACCGCTTCTCGCGGACGCCCCCGGCATGGGGAAGTCCGCTAACGTTGGCCGGATGAGCCCCGAGGCCCACTCAGCCCCTCGGTCCCTCGCGGAGGCGCTCCGCGCGCGGGACGACACGTCCCTGGCCGCGCTGCTGCGCAGCCGCCCCGACCTCATCACCCCCGTCCCCACCGATCTCACCCAGCTCGCCACCCGCGCCGGCACCCGCGCCTCGGTGCTGCGCGCGCTGGAGCGGCTGGACCGGTTCGCGCTGCAGACGGCGGAGGCGCTGGCCGTGGCCCCGGACCCGGCGTCGTACGGCACCCTGCTCGGGCTGATGGCCGGGGACGCCGGGGACGAGACGGTGGCCGGCGCGTTGCCGCGGGCCCTCGGCACCCTGCGCGAACAGGCGCTGGTATGGGGCGGGGACGACCGGCTGCGGCTGGTGCGGACCGCCCGCGAGCTGCTCGCGCCGTCGCCGCAGCACCCGTCGCCGACCGGTCTCGGGCCGACCGTGCAGGAGGCCACCTCGGGCATGTCGCCGGGGCGGATCCAGGAGATCGTGACGACGGCCGGGCTGCCGTCGACGCACGACTCGGTGTCCGCCGTGACCGCGCTGACCGGGCTGTTCACCCACCGGAAGAAGATGGCGAAGCTGCTCGCCGGGGCCCCGGAGGCGGCGCGCGAGGTGCTGGCCCGGCTGGTGTGGGGGCCGCCGTACGGGCAGGTCACGGCGGAGCCGGCGGCGCACCTGCGCTGGCTGCTGGACCGCGGTCTGCTGCTGCCGACCGCGCCCGGGACGGTCGTCCTGCCCCGCGAGGTCGCCCTGCACCTGCGGGAGGGCCGCGCCCACCGGGCGCCCGAGCCGCTGCCGCCCGCCGTGGCGCCGGCCGCGACGCACAGCCCCCAGGTGGTGGACGCCACCGCGGCCGGGCAGGCGTACACCGCGCTGGCCACCGTGGAGGAGCTGCTGAAGGACTGGGACGAGGGCGGTCCGGCGGTGCTGCGGGCGGGCGGCCTGAGCGTCCGCGACCTGAAGCGGACCGCCGTCGCCCTGGACGTGTCCGAGCCGGTCGCCGCCTTCTGGACCGAGCTGGCCTACGCGGCCGGCCTGATCGCCTCCGACGGCGAAGCCGACGAGCGGTACGCGGCCACGCCCGCCTACGACGAGTGGCTGGAGCTGCCGCCCGCCGAGCGCTGGGCCCGGCTCGCCCAGGCCTGGCTGGCGGCCACCCGGACGCCGGGGCTGGTCGGCGGGCGGGACGCGAAGGACCGGACCCTGTCGGCGCTCGGCCCGGGCCTGGACCGGTCCGCCGCGCCGGAGGTACGACACCGGGTGCTGTCCCTGCTGGCCGGTCTGGCGCGGGGCGCGGCCCCGGACGCGGAGTCGGTGCTGGCCCGGCTGCGCTGGGAGCGCCCGCTGCGCGGTGCCCAGCGCGACGGCGGCGACGACGACCTGCGCACCCGGCTCGCCCGCTGGACGCTGTCGGAGGCGGAGCTGCTGGGCGTGACCGGGCGGGGCGCGCTGTCGGCGCACGGCCGCGCGCTGCTGGGCGCACCGCCCGCCGCGGGGACGGCCGCCGGCCCCGCTGCCCGGGCCGGCGAACCCGCCGCGCCACCCGGTGCCCCGGCGGTCGGCCCGTCCGAGCCCGCCGGTCCCGGGGACAAGCTCCCGGTGCACCACCACCGGGCGCCCGACCGGCTCGCGCCCCTGTCCGCCGCCGAGCAGGCCGTCGCGGGCGCCGCCGCGGCCCGGCTGCTCGCGCCGCTGCTGCCCGAGCCGCTGGACCACGTCCTGCTCCAGGCCGACCTGACGGCGGTCGCGCCCGGCCCGCTGCGGCGGCCGCTCGCGGACATGCTGGGGGTGCTCGCGGACGTGGAGTCCAAGGGCGGCGCGACCGTGTACCGGTTCACGCCGGCCTCCGTCCGCCGCGCCCTGGACGCCGGCCGGACCGCCGCCGACCTGCACGCCTTCCTCGCCGAGCACTCCCGCACCCCGGTCCCGCAGCCGCTCGCCTACCTGATCGACGACGTGGCCCGCCGGCACGGCCACCTGCGGGTCGGTGCCGCCTCGGCGTACGTCCGGTGCGACGACGACGCGCTGCTGAACGAGATCCTCGCCGACCGGCGGGCCGCCGCCCTGCGCCTGCGCCGCCTCGCGCCGACCGTGCTGGCCACCCAGTCCGACCCGGCGACGCTGCTGGAGGGGCTGCGCGCGATGGGGTACGCGCCCGCCGCCGAGTCCGCCGAGGGCGATGTGCTGATCACCCGGGCGCACGCCCACCGCACCCCGCCGCGCACCGCGCCCGAGCCGGTGCCGGACGGCCCGCCGCCGCCCGACGCCACGCTGCTCGCGGCGGCGATCCGCGCCATCCGGGCCGGTGACCTGGCCGCCACCGCCCCGCGCAAGGCCGTCGGCGAGCCCCTGGCGGGCGGCGAACTGCCCCGCACCTCCGCCGCCGACACCCTGGCCACCATGCAGGCCGCCGTCCTGACCGGCGACTCGGTGTGGATCGGCTACGTCAACGCCGACGGCGCCGCCAGCCAGCGGGTCATCGCCCCGATCCGGGTGGAGGGCGGCTTCGTGACGGCGTACGACCACACGGCGGACGAGGTGCGCACCTACCCGCTGCACCGGATCACCGGGGTCGCGGAGCTGGCGGACGACTGAGGAGGCCCGGGGCGACAGGCCTCAGCAGTCCCTGACCGGCGCGTCCGCGGTCAGCCCGAAGTGGGCGCGGGCCGCGCTCTCCAGCGCGCCGGACGGCATCGTGTCGTCCAGGGCGGCCCGGGCGAAGAAGCCGAAGTGGGCCTGCGTCCACTCCCCGTTCCCGGCGCCGTCCGGCGGCGCCTCGCGCGCGACCACCCGGTAGCCGCCGTGCGGGTCCCGTGCCAGCCGCACCACCTGCGGGACCCGTCCGCCGCTGCACTCCACCAGGCCGCCGTCGCGCACCCCGTACTCCAGGCACAGCGTGTCCACGCCCGCGCGCACCTCGTCGCCGCGCTCCGCCAGGTCCAGCGCCTCGGCCCGGCAGAACCAGCGCGCGTGCAGCGCGGGCACGTCCTCGCCGTAGCCGGTGCCGTGGCTCTCCGCCGCGAGCCGGGCCTCGATGACCGGGCGCACCTCGGCCCACAGCCGCGTGTCGACGCTCCCCGGCCGCATCGCCCAGGTGCCGGTGCCCACCAGTACCACCACGGCTCCGGTGCCGACGGCCCATCTGCGTGCCGACATCCCTGAACTCCTCACCCGGCCGCGCGCCCGCGCCGCCTTCCGTGTGTCAGGACTCGCGGCGGGGCGAGGGGGTTGCACACGGCGTCCGGTTCCGCCGTCGATCTTGCGACCGTGGAGCGCCCCGGCCGCATGAGGCACACTGGACGTTTGGCCGTTATGGAAGGGTGTGCCGCGCGTGAATGGTCCGCTGATCGTCCAGTCCGACAAGACCCTGCTCCTCGAAGTCGACCACGAGCGGGCCGACGACTGCCGGCGGGCCATCGCGCCCTTCGCCGAACTGGAGCGGGCACCCGAGCACATCCACACCTACCGCGTCACCCCGCTGGGCCTGTGGAACGCGCGTGCCGCCGGGCACGACGCCGAGCAGGTCGTGGACGCACTCGTGCAGTACAGCCGCTACCCGGTGCCGCACGCGCTGCTGGTGGACATCGCCGAGACGATGGACCGCTACGGCCGCCTCACCCTGTCCAAGCACCCCGCGCACGGTCTGGTCCTCACCACCACCGACCGGCCGGTGCTGGAGGAGGTGCTGAAGTCCAAGCGGATCGCCCCGCTGGTCGGCGCCCGGATCGACCCGGACACCGTGGTCGTGCACCCCTCCGAGCGGGGGCAGATCAAGCAGACGCTGCTCAAGCTGGGCTGGCCGGCCGAGGACCTCGCCGGGTACGTCGACGGTGAGGCGCACCCGATCGAGCTGCTGGAGGACGGCTGGGCGCTCAGGCCGTACCAGAAGCAGGCCGTGGAGAACTTCTGGCACGGCGGCAGCGGGGTCGTCGTGCTGCCCTGCGGCGCCGGGAAGACGCTGGTCGGTGCCGGGTCCATGGCCCAGGCGAAGTCGACCACGCTGATCCTGGTCACCAACACCGTCTCGGCGCGGCAGTGGAAGCACGAGCTGGTGAAGCGGACCTCGCTGACCGAGGACGAGATCGGCGAGTACAGCGGCACGAAGAAGGAGATCCGACCGGTCACCATCGCCACCTACCAGGTGCTGACGACCAAGCGGAAGGGCGTCTACCCGCACCTGGAGCTGTTCGACTCCCGGGACTGGGGGCTGATCGTCTACGACGAGGTGCACCTGCTGCCCGCGCCGGTGTTCAAGTTCACCGCCGACCTCCAGGCGCGGCGGCGGCTGGGGCTCACGGCCACCCTCGTGCGCGAGGACGGCCGCGAGTCGGACGTGTTCTCCCTCATCGGGCCCAAGCGGTTCGACGCGCCCTGGAAGGAGATCGAGGCGCAGGGCTACATCGCGCCCGCCGACTGCGTCGAGGTCCGGGTGAACCTCACCGACTCCGAGCGGCTGGCGTACGCCACCGCCGAGACGGAGGAGAAGTACCGCTACTGCGCGACCACCGAGACCAAGCGGAAGGTCACCGAGGCGATCGTGCGCCGGTTCGCCGGGCAGCAGATCCTGGTCATCGGCCAGTACATCGACCAGCTGGACGAGCTGGGCGAGCACCTGAACGCCCCGGTGATCAAGGGCGAGACCTCCAACGCGCAGCGCGAGAAACTCTTCGACGCGTTCCGCGAGGGCGAGATCAACGTGCTGGTGGTGTCGAAGGTCGCCAACTTCTCCATCGACCTGCCCGAGGCCACGGTCGCCGTCCAGGTGTCCGGCACCTTCGGCTCCCGGCAGGAGGAGGCCCAGCGGCTCGGCCGGGTGCTGCGCCCCAAGGCCGACGGCCACCAGGCCCACTTCTACTCGGTCGTCGCCCGCGACACCATCGACCAGGACTTCGCCGCCCACCGGCAGCGCTTCCTGGCCGAGCAGGGGTACGCCTACCGGATCGTCGACGCGGACGAACTCCTGGCCGGCAGCTGATCCGTCAGGCCGTGTGGACCTCCAGGGCGGCGCGCACGGCGGATTCCAGCGCGCCCTCGATCCACGCCGGTTTGACGGAGGTGTGGTCGCCCGCGAAGTGCAGGGGCCCCTCGGGCGTCGGGATGGACGGGAGCAGTTCCGTGTGCTGGCCGGGCAGGAGGACGGACGCCTCGCCGTAGGCGTAGGGGTCGCGCAGCCAGCTCTGGGTCCGGCCCGCGCCCGTGTAGAGGACCTCGATCCGCTGGCCGTAGACCTCCTGCAGGCCGCACAGGGCGTGCGGATAGCGGGCGTCGTCGTCGAGGGAGTCCCAGCGCAGGGCGTCGTCCGCCCAGCTGTAGGAGGCCAGGACCACCCCGCCCGGGCTGCCGGGGACCGGGTGGGACGGGTGGTACATGAAGCGGTTGGCGTTGTCCGACACCGAGCCGCCGCCGATGACGCCGGCCGCTTCCGGCTGGTCGCGGGCGGCGGCACGGTTGGCGGCGTAGTGGACGCGCTGGCCGGGGGTGATGTGGCCGGACGGGACGGACGGGTGGGCGCCGAGCAGGCGGCCGTCGTCGGGGGCCCGTCCGGTGCGGTAGGCGTCGTACAGACCGGGGTCGATGCGGTGCAGCTCCCGCTTCCAGTCGGACTCGTCGAACTCCCACCAGCGGCGGCTGAACTCCAGCAGCACCTTGGTCGCGCAGTCGTAGTGCAGTTCGGTGATCGCCCGCCGCTTCGTGTACGACATCGGCGGGCTGACCTGCACATGGCGCAGGCCGGAGAAGGGCACGGTCACCACGGCCGCGTCGGCGGTGAACTGCTCCCGCACGACCGGGCCGTCCCGCCCCTCCGAGACGGTGTCCACCCAGACGTGGGGCCCCTTGGCGTGGACGTGCCGCGTGTCGCCGCCGGCGCGGTCGGGGTCGTAGTACTCGATCCGGGTGACCCGCCGGTCGAACCGCACGGCGTCGCGGACCTTGGCCAGCAGGGCGTCCGGCAGGACGGCCGTGCCGCCCTCCAGCTCCCAGAACGCGGTGTCCGGGCTGATCAGGGAGGAGCCGATGAAGCTGTGGACGAAGGACAGGGGCAGCCGTGAGGTGAGGTTCTCGATCGTGCCGATGAGGTCGACCGTCCGCTCGTCCAGGCCCGCGTGCTCGGTCAGGAAGCGGAACATCGACCAGTCGCCGAAGCGCTGGATCACCCGGGCCCAGCCGCGGACCCGCTCGGGCAGCGGCTTGTCGATCCGCTTGCCGTCGGGACCGACCGTGCTGAACTCGTCGCGCACCGGATCGAGCACCGAACGCAGGATGGCCGCGGCCGGCGTGTCCCAGTGGGCGCGCGGGACGCCGAAGGAGCGGTTGATCCGCCGGGGCGCGCGGGCGTAGTCGGCGCGTCGCATGCGGATGCCGTTGACATGGATCCACGTGTGGGCGACGGGACGTCCGTCCGCGTCGACGTCGACGTAGTAGAACGGCCTCTTCCGCAAGCCCAGTTGACCGATGAGGTCCATCACCAGCGGGTGGCTGCCGGGCAGCCGCATCGCACCGGCCTCGGCGTACTGGCGGGCGTCGGCGAAGGGCTGCGCCGCCTCCTCGTGGCCGCCGCGGCGGAACGTCTTGATGCGTCCGCCCGCCCGGTTGCCGTTGGCCTCCAGGACGGTCACGCGGTGTCCGGCGCGCCGCAGCAGCCACGCCGTGACGAGGCCGGCCGGGCCCGCCCCGACGACGAGGACGCTCTTGGGCCGGCCCGCCCGCGCCCGTGGGAGACCGTCCCTGAGGACCCGCTGGTAGCCGGGGACGAGGGGCCGGTCGCCGGAGTCCACGACGAGCAGGGCCCGGGCGGCGGCGAGGCAGCGGTCGAAGTCCGCGCCGCGGGCCCGGGAGGGGGCCGCCGGGGCGGGGGCCCGGGGAGGCGCCTGGGCGGGCAGGGCCGCCGCGCTGCCGGCGCCGAGGAAGGTGGCCGCGGCGGTCGTGCCCGCGGCGGTCGTGAGCGTACGCCTGGTCAGGCAGCCGTTGCCGGCGTCCGCCTGGTGATCTTCGGTCATGGCGAACTTCTACTGGCCCGCCGAGCCGGTGCGCGCCCGGTTGCGGCGGATTGCCACGGACGGGCGAAGGCCGCGGCCCAAACCCGCGGGGCCCGGGTGCGCGGAGGCACGGCGGGGCGGCCTGCTGCATCCGGTTACGGCGAAGGGATGAATCGTGCGCCGTGCCGCGCGGCGCACGGCGCCGGATCAGGACACTGCCCCCAACGGCCTGCGGTGCGGAGGGGGAACAAGGTGGAACAGCGCGGTCCCGGGGTGGGTGCCCGAGCGCGGTACTGGTTCGACACGACCCTGGCGCGCGGGACCTCGGCCCTGGTGGGCTGGCTGGTGGTGGTCTGCCTGGCCGTCGTCGTCCCCGCGAGCGCGGTGCTGGTGTGGACGAGCGGGCACGCCCCCGCCACCCTCCCCGGCAGGCTGGCGGCGGTCTGGCGCCTGACCGGGGAGACGCTGCGGCTGGGCGGCACCACCGGTACGCCGGTGCGGGTGGTGCTGTCGGTGCTGCTGGCCCTGGTCGCCCTGGTGTACGTCTCGACCCTCGTCGGCCTCATCACGACCGGGCTGACCGAGCGGCTCATCGCCCTGCGGCGCGGCCGTTCCACGCTGGTCGAGCGCGGCCATGTGGTGGTGCTGGGCTGGTCGGAGCAGGTGTTCACGGTGGTGGGCGAACTGGTCGCGGCGGGCGCCAACCAGCGGGGTCCGGCCGTGGCGGTCCTGGCCGACCGGGACAAGACGGCCATGGAGGAGGCCCTGTACGGCAAGGTCGGCCCCACCGGCCGGACCCGGCTGATCTGCCGCAGCGGTCCGTCGGCCGATCCGGCCGTCCTGGCCCTGACCAGTCCGGCCACGGCCGACTCGGTGATCGTGCTGCCGCCCGACGAGTCGCGCAGCGACGCGGACGTGGTCAAGGCCCTGCTGGCCCTGCGGGCGACGGCGTCCGGGGACGAGGCCACCGCGCCCGTCGTGGCCGCGGTCCGCGACAGCCGCTACCTGCTCGCGGCCCGTCTGGCCGCGGGAGCCCGCGGCATCGTCGTGGAGAGCGACACGATCACCGCCCGGCTCATCGCGCAGGCCGCGCGCCGCCCCGGCCTGTCCCTCGTCCACCGCGAGCTGCTCGACTTCGCCGGGGACGAGTTCTACCCGGCCTCACACCCCTCGCTGGTCGGCCGGGACTTCGGGGACGCGCTGCTCGCCTACGGCAACGCGAGCGCGGTCGGCCTGATCCGGGACGGCACGCCGTGGCTGAACCCTCCGGCACGGACGGTGATCGAGCCGGACGACCGGCTCATCGTCCTCACCGCCGACGACGACACCGCGGAACTCGCCGACTGCACGCGGTTCGTCGAGGAGCGGCTCATGGCGGGGCCCCGGCCGCCGGACATCCGGCCGGAGCGCGTGCTGCTGCTGGGCTGGAACCGCCGGGCGCCGCTCGTGCTGCGGGAATGGGGCCGCAACGCACCCCCTGGTTCCGTCGCCGACGTGGTGGCCGACGAGGACGAGGCCACGGTGCGGGCCGCGTCCGACGCCGGCGGCGCCGACTGGAGCTGCGTGCCCCGCAGGGGCGACACCACCCGGCCCGAGACCCTGTCCGGCCTGGACCTGGCCTCCTACGACAGCGTCATCGTGCTCGGCCGGGAGCCACGGCCCGGCGAGCCCCCGGAGGAGCCGGACACCAGCACGCTCGTCACCCTGCTCGTGCTGCGCCACCTCGAACAGCGCACCGGCCGGGAGCTGCCGGTGGTCACCGAACTGACCGACGACGGCAACCGGCCCCTCGCGCCGCTCGGCCCCGGCGCCGACGTGATCATCAGCGGCAAGCTCATCGGACTGCTGCTGGCGCAGATCTCCCAGAACCGCCACCTGGCGGCGGTGTTCGACGAGCTGTTCTCGGCCGGCGGCACCCAGGTCCATCTGCGGCCGGCCGCCGACTACGTCCTGACCGGCCACGAGGCGTCCTTCGCCACGGTCGTCGCCGCGGCGCGCGACCGGGGCGAGTGCGCCATCGGGTACCGCGGCCACGCCGAGGCCGGCCGCGCCCCCGGCTACGGGCTGCGGGTCAACCCGCCGAAGTCCGGCCGCCGGCGCTGGGACACCGGTGACGAGATCGTCGTCATCGCCGGTGACGGCGCGGGCCGTCCGGGCGGCGGTGTCCCGCGCAGCCGGGGTGCGCGGGAGCGTCCGGCCTAGAAGAACGCGTGGTACTCCATCCAGCCCTTGGTCTTGCCGGACTTGCCGTAGTACCAGTCGCCGCCCTTCGCGGTGCAGTAGACGCGCACGCTGCTGCCCGCGAAGACGGACTTCTTCACCTTGGACTTGAAGCTGGGGCTGGTGTACATGTCGGCGTGGTCCCACTGGACGACCTGCAGCGTCCGGTCCTTGATGTTCTTGGTGCAGGCGGAGGAGCCGACGGCGGAGGCGCCGGGAGCGGCCATGAGGGTGGCGCCGAGGGCGAGGGCGGTGGCAGCGGTCAGACCGCTCACCGCCTTGCGGAGCGGAAGCTTCGAGAAAGCCATGTCAGTGTCCCCGTTTGCTCGGTCGAAAGGGTTGGACAACGGCTGATCATGCTGTCATACGAGAGGAGCAGCCCGAGCACCAGGACCGGATAAGCGGCCGCCAACGGCTGCTGCCACCACGGCAGTTCCAGGTCCAGGTCCCCCTCGTGGGGCACCAGCCACATCGTGCGGGCGGTGAAGACGAGGGCCGTCAGCGCGGCCGTACGGGTGCACCCCTCCGCCAGCAGCACGGCGAGCAGCGGCACGCACCACACCCAGTGGTGGGTCCAGCTGATCGGGCAGACCAGCAGGGCGGTGAACGCGGTCAGCAGGACGCCGTGGCTGTCCCGCGGGGTGCGGACCGCCAGCGCCAGGCCCGCCACCGCGACCGCGGCCGCCGGCAGCGCCCAGGCAAGGCCCGGGGCGGGGTCGCCCAGGATCCGGGCGACCAGCCCCCGCAGCGACTGGTTGTCCACGATCCACGCCTTGCCCACCCGGCCGGTCTCCCACAGCCGCCGGGTCCAGAAGTCGGCGCTCGCCGACGGGAGCAGCACGGCCCCGAGCGCGGCCGACCCCGCGCAGGCCGCCGCGGCCGTCGCCGCCTGCCGGCCGCGGCCCCGCAGGAGCAGGTAGACCACGAACACGGCCGGGGTGAGCTTGATGCCGGCCGCGATCCCGAGGGCGAGGCCCCTGGCGCGGGCGCCGGGGGGCCGGGTCAGGTCCCACAGGGTCAGGCAGGTGACGGCCAGGTTGATCTGGCCGTACAGGAGCGTCTGGAAGACCGGTTCGAGCCAGAGGGCGAGCGCGGTGGCCGCGCAGAGCGGGGCCGGCGGCAGCGGGCGGGACACCAGGCGGGCGGAGAGGGCGACGAGGGTGGCGAGCAGCAGGACGTTGCCCGCCAGGACGGCCGCCTTCAGGGCCGGTACGGGGAGCCAGGCGGCCGGGACGAACAGGACCGCCGCGAAGGGCGGGTAGGTCGCCGGGAGCCGCCACCGGGTGACGGTGAAGCCGTACAGGTCGGTGCCGTGGGCGACGGCCGCGCCCTCGGCCCGGTAGACGAGGAGGTCGGCCATGGGTGCGCCGCGCAGGGCGCACAACGCGGCGAACGAGGCGAGGGAGAGGGCGAGCAGGAGCAGGGCAGGCAGGCGGGGCGTCACCGTCCGTTTGCGCACGCACGTGACCCTATGTCGCTAATTGCGGCGTATGCCTGCTTCCTCGCCGTACTCGCCGAGGATCAGGACGCGGAAGGCCGCCTCCGCGAACACCTTCACCGCCCGCAGGGCACTGCCCAGGCGGTGGTGATGGGTGCCCTCGACGGCGGTGGCGCCGGAGGGTGGCCGCATCCGCGCCGGGGTGATGGCTGATGCGCTCATGCCTCCATGGTGGAACGACTCCGGGGCGGAAATCCATTGGACCGGTGTCGCCGCCCCGCCTAAAATCTCCGCCCTTGCCCGCCTCCCTCACGGAGTGCCGCCGTCCGGCCGGAAACCGGACGGCATCGTCGTCGCCCACGCAGCAGGCCCACCGGAGGCACCCCCTTGTCCACGCCCGCCCACGCCCCGCTCGACGACCCGCTCGCCCGAGAGCGCTCCCACCTCGCCGCCTCCCGTGCCGCCCTGCGCGCCATGCGGGAGGAGGTGGAGGCCCTGGACATCAGGGACGTCACCGCGAACTGGGTCAACGCCGAGGTGCTCGCCCGCCAGATCGACGAGCGCATCAAGGCACTGGCCGACCTGAGCGACACCCCGCTGTTCTTCGGCCGGCTGGACTACCTGCACGCGCCGGGCGCGCAGCAGGCCGAGGGGGCCGAGGGCGAGCGGTTCTACATCGGGCGGCGGCACGTCCACGACGCGGACGGCGACCCCATGGTCATCGACTGGCGCGCGCCGGTCTCGCAGCCGTTCTACCGGGCGTCCAGGAAGGACCCGATGGACATCGGGCTGCGCCGGCGCTTCGGCTACACCGGCGGCGACCTCACGGCGTACGAGGACGAGCACCTGTCCGACCCGGCCGAGGCGGCCACGACCAGCAAGCTGCTCCAGCAGGAGATCGAACGCCCCCGCGTCGGCCCGATGCGGGACATCGTCGCCACCATCCAGCCCGAGCAGGACGAGATCGTCCGCAGCGGGCTCGGCGGCACGGTCTGCGTGCAGGGCGGCCCGGGCACCGGGAAGACCGCCGTCGGCCTGCACCGGGTCGCCTACCTCCTCTACGCCCACCGGGAGCGGCTGGCCCGCACCGGCACCCTGGTCATCGGGCCGAACCGGTCCTTCCTGCACTACATCGAGCAGGTGCTGCCCGCGCTCGGCGAGCTGAGCGTGCAGCAGGCCACCGTGGACGATCTGGTCGCGCAGGTCGAGGTGCGCGGTACGGACGAGGCCGCCGCCGCGATCGTCAAGGGCGACGCCCGGATGGCCGAAGTGCTCAGGCGTGCCCTGTACTCCCACGTGACCCTGCCCGGCGAGCCGGTCGTGGTGGTGCGCGGCTCCCGGCGCTGGCGGGTGCCGGCGTACGAACTGGAGGAGATCGTCCGCGAGTTGCTGGCCCGGGACATCCGCTACGGCGCCGCCCGCGAGGCCCTGCCGCAGCGCATCGCGCACGCGGTGCTGGTGCAGATGGAGCGGGCCGGGGAGGCGCCGGACGACCGGGTGCAGGACGCGGTGGCCCGCAACAGCGCGGTCAAGGCGGCCGTGAAGGCGGTCTGGCCGGCCGTCGACCCGGCCAGGCTGGTGCTGCGGCTGCTGACCGACGCGGAGTTCCTCGCCGCACACGCGGACGGCCTGCTGGACGAGGACGAGCAGAAGACCATCCTGTGGACCAAGCCGGTGCGCAGTGTGAAGTCGGCCAGGTGGTCGGCGGCGGACGCCGTGCTGATCGACGAGGCGGCCGACCTGGTCCAGCGCACGCACTCGCTCGGCCACGTCGTGCTGGACGAGGCGCAGGACCTCTCCCCCATGCAGTACCGGGCCGTCGGCCGCCGCTGCACCACCGGCAGCGCGACCGTCCTGGGCGACCTCGCGCAGGGCACGACCCCGTGGGCGACCCGGAGCTGGGACGAGGCGCTGGCCCACCTCGGCAAGCGGGAGGGGGTCGTGGAGGAGCTGACGGCCGGGTTCCGCGTCCCCACGGACGTCATCGCGTACGCCTCCCGGCTGCTGCCGCACATCGCGCCCGGCCTCACCCCGGTCGCCTCGGTCCGGGAGAACCCCGGCTTCTTCGAGGTGCGTACGGCCACGGAGGCGGCCGACGTCGTCGCCGCGTGCGCGGAGCTGCTGCGCAACGAGGGCTCGACCGGCCTGATCGCCGCCGACGCCCGCGTGCCCGCCCTCGCCGCGGCGCTGACGGCGGCCGGCCTCCCGTACCTGGCCCCCGGCGAGGAGACCACCCGCGAGACCCGCCTGACCCTGGTCCCGGCCTCCCTGGCCAAGGGCCTGGAGTACGACTACGTGGTCCTGGACGAGCCGCAGGCGGTGGTGGACGGCGAACCGGACGAGCGCACGGGCCTGCGGCGCCTGTACGTGACGCTGACCCGAGCGGTGTCGGGCCTGATCGTGACGCACACGGCCCCGCTGCCGCCGCAGCTCGCCGAGTAGGGTGCTGTACTCCGCCATGTCCCCGTGGAAAGGCCGCCGTTGAGCACGCCGTACCCGCCGCACGCGCACCCGTACCCGCAGCAGCCGGGGCCGTACCCGTACCAGCAGCCGCCCGGCCCCGGGTGTGAGGTGTGCGGGGCGATGCCCGCCGCGCCGGTGACGGTGCGCGGGCATCAGGGCATGGTCGTGGTCATGCGGTTCCTGCGGCGCCAGGGCGTGCTGTGCCGCACCTGCGGGCTGGCCGTCGCCCGGAAGATGCAGGCGGACACCCTGGTCCAGGGCTGGTGGGGTCCGCTGTCGATGCTCATCACCCCGTTCGTCCTGCTGCTCAACCTCGGTGAGCTGTCCCGCATCCGCAAGCTCCCGCCGCCGGCCACGGCCGCCTGGCGCCCGCCGCTGGACCCCGGCCGCCCGCTGCTGAGGCGGCCCGCGGGCCTGGTCGCGCTCGTCCCGCTGCTCGCCCTCGCCGGGCTGGTCCTGGCCGTCCCGGTGCTCCTCGTCATCGGCGTGGCGGTCGACTCCGGCGGGAGCGGGCACCCGACCCTGAAGCCGGGCTCGTGCGCCGCCAACGACGCGGACTGGCCCGAGCAGGATCTGCGGCCCGTGGACTGCGGCTCACCGGAGGCGGAGTTCCGCGTCCACCGGCCGGACTCCCCCTCCTGCGGCTCCGGCGTCTACTACGCGTATCCGGAGTACAGCGAGAACGGCGACCTCGCGCTGTGCCTGCACCCGGTGAGGAACTAGCCGGCCACCCCGTCCAGTGTCGTACGCCACTCGGCGACCGCGTCCGCCGAGACCGGGCCCTGCCAGCCGTCGGGGCGGGCCGCGCCGCCGATGTGGAAGGCCTCGATCCCGCTGGCCCGGAGCCGCGGGACGTGGTCGAGGCGCAGGCCGCCGCCGACCAGGATCTGCTGCTCGTACCCCGGCTCGCCGTCGCGGGCCGCCTCGGCGAGCAGCGTGGGCAGGCCGTCGTCCACGCCAGCGGCGGAGCCGGCGGTGAGGTAGGTGTCCAGGCCGGGCAGGTCGGCGAGCTGTTTGCGCAGGGCGTCGCGGTCGGCGGCCCGGTCGATCGCCCGGTGGAAGGTCCACCGGCAGCCGGCGAGCGCGCCGACGACCCGCTCCACCGCGGCCAGGTCGACACCGCCGTCCTCGGCGAGGAAGCCGAGCACGAACTGGTCGGCGCCGGCCTCCCGCAGCTCGCCGGCCACGCCGACCAGCCGGTCCACGTCACCGGCGGCGAAGCCGTCCGCGAGCCGGAGCATCACGCGCAGGTCGATGTCGACGGCGGCGCGGATCGCGGCGACGGTGGCGGGCGCGGGGGTCAGCCCGTCGGCCGCCATCTCGGTGACCAGCTCCAGCCGGTCCGCGCCTCCGGCCTGGGCGGCGACCGCGTCCTCGGCGTCGAGGGCGATCACCTCCAGGACTGCACGCTTGCTCATGGCACCCCATTCATCGGCGTCTACGACTACGGGCTCTACAGGTCTAGTCCAATTCAAGAGTACGCCGGTACCGGTGCGCCACGGTGCCCCACTGAGCCGAAGATCTTCAGCGCCGCCTCCCCGGCCCACGCCGGGCCGCGTCACGGGAGAATGGGGGCATGGCCGACCTCGACGCCCTGCGCCTCCGCTTCGCCCGCGCCCTGGAAGCAGCCCGCGCCCCGGGCGGCGGCCCCGACCCCGCCCCCTACGCCGACAACCTGCTCGCCCGCTGGCAGGAGCCCCAGCGCCGGTACCACACGGTGGCCCACCTCACCGCCGTACTCGACCACGTCGACACCCTGGAGACGTACGCGGCCGACGCGGACGTGGTCCGCCTGGCCGCCTGGTTCCACGACGCCGTCTACCACCCCGAGCGGTCCGAGAACGAGGAGCGGTCCGCGCGGCTGGCCGAGCGCGCCCTGCCGGAGGCCGGTGTACCGGATCCCAAGACGGCCGAGGTCGCCCGGCTGGTCCGGCTCACCGTCACCCACGACCCGGCCGACGACGACCCCGACGGCCAGGTGCTGTGCGACGCCGACCTCGCGATCCTGGCCGCGCCCCCGTCGGCGTACGCCGCCTACACCGCCGAGGTCCGCGAGGAGTACCACTTCGTGCCCAACGAGGCCTTCCGCCAGGGCCGTTCCGCCGTCCTGCGCCAACTGCTGGACCTGCCCCGCCTGTTCCGCACCCCGTACGGCCGGGAGCACTGGGAGGCCACCGCGCGCTACAACCTCACGGGCGAGCTGGAAATGCTGTCGACCTGAGGACGCCGCCGCCGTACTGTGCCCGCATGCGGACGATGAGCGGGGACCAGGTGGAGGCGGCCGTCGCGAGCTGCACGGCGGCTCTGCGCGCGGCGGCGGACCGCGACTGGGAGACGGTGAACGCGGCCGGTATGGACTGGACCTGCCGCACCACCGCGTTCCACATCGCCGAGGACTTCGCCGCGTACGCCGGCCGGCTCGCCGCCCGCGCCCCGCACCGCCTCCCGCTGCACATCACCCTCCCCGAGGGCACGGACAACGCCGGACTCCTCCAGGTGATCGAGGCCACCGGCGCCCTGCTCGCCGCCGCGGTCCGCACCGCACCGCCGGGTGTGCGCGCCTTCCACCCCTCCCCCTTCGGCAGCGCCGACCGCGAGGGCTTCGCCGCGATGGGCGTCGCCGAGGCCGTGCTGCACACCCACGACATCGCCCGCGGCCTCGGCCTCCCCTACGAGGCGCCCGCCGACCTCGCCGAATCCGTCCTCGCCTGGCTCTTCCCGCACATCCAGCCCGGCCCCGAGCCGTGGCCGACCCTGCTGTGGGCGACCGGCCGCGGTAAGCTGCCCGGCCGCGCCCCGGTCACCGACTGGACCTGGTACAACAACCTGGTCATCCCCGCCGACCGGGTCACCCTCACCGGCATCCGCCCGGCCGCCGCCCGCGATCTGGCCCTCGGCGGCGACGGCGGCTTCGACTGGCTGGACGACGGCCCGTACGAGGGCACCCGGGAGGCCTGCACGTACCTGGTGAAGGCGTACGAAGCCGGTGTGCACCGCCCGGAGTTCGGCGTCTTCGCCCTCGTACGGCCCGAGGACGGCCGGGCGGTCGGCGGCATCGGCTTCCACGGCGCCCCCGACGAGGAGCGCCGCGTGGAGATCGGCTACGACCTCGTCACCGGCGCCCGCGGCCACGGCTACGCGACCGAGGCGCTGCGCACCCTGACCGAGTGGGCCCTGGCCCGCGACGACGTCGACACGGTCATCGCCACCGTCGAACCGGACAACCTGCCCTCCCAGCACGTGGTCACCCGCGCGGGCTTCACCCGGGCCACGGTCGAGGAGGAACACACCACCCGACACGACCACGACACGGACCCCGGGCTGCTGCTCTACCTGCGCCGCTGAGCCAGGCCCTTGGGCCGGCGCAGTCCGGCGGCCTTCAGCAGCCGCACCACCTCGCGGCTGTCGACCTCCACCGCCCCCGCCGCCACCGCGTCCGCGTACCGGTGGGACGGGATGTCGTAGTGGTCGCCGTCGAAGGCCCGGCGGGGTACGCCCAACCCGGCGGCGAAGACGTGCAGTTCGTCGTACGACACGTCGCTCACCAGGTGCGACCACAGGCGCCCGTGGCCGGGCCAGGTGGGCGGGTCGATGTAGAGGGTCACCGGCGCCTCACGAGGACGTCATCCCGCCGCCGGCCGAGCCGAGGGAGCCCACCGAGGCGACCTTCACGCCGGCCTTGTGGCACACCCAGTGCGGGTCGGGGCCCAGTTCCGGCTCCACGTCCAGCGCGTGCGGGTCGCCGGAGCCGCACACCGGGCACAGCGGCCAGCGGCCGTACCGCTCCAGCAGCGCGTCCTGCACGTCCTGGGCGACCAGACCGGCGACGAAGGTCACGCCGTCCGGCCACTGCTCGACCCACCAGCGCCGCTGCGCGATGGACTCCTCCACCAGGGAGACGACGTCCGCCTCCGCGACCTGCCCGGCGACCAGGTCCGCGAGGACCAGGGCGCGGGCCGCGTGCAAGGCCTGCTCCAGGGGGCTGATGGGGTCCATGCACCCCATTGTGCGCACTCTTGACCGCGACACCGAACCGAAAATATCTTTCACTCGTGACCCAGGACGTGAAGGAAAGTTTCGGCAGTCCGGTCGGCTCCCTCGCCGCCAAGGTGCGCACGCTCGCCCCGTCCATGACCCGGTCCATGCAGCGCGTCGCCGAGGCGGTCGCCGGCGACCCGGCCGGCTGCGCCGCCCTCACGGTCACCGGCCTCGCCGAACTCACCGGCACCAGCGAGGCGACGGTCGTACGCACCGCCCGGCTGCTCGGCTACCCGGGCTACCGCGATCTGCGGCTCGCCCTCGCCGGACTCGCCGCCCAGCAGCAGTCCGGCCGCGCGCCCGCGATCACCACGGACATCGCGGTGGACGACCCCATCGCCGACGTCGTCGCCAAGCTGGCCTACGAGGAGCAGCAGACCCTCGCCGACACCGCCGCCGGACTCGACACCACCCAGCTCGACGCGGCCGTCACCGCGCTCGCGAGCGCCCGCCGCACCGATGTGTACGGCATAGGGGCCTCCGGGCTCGTCGCCCAGGACCTCACCCAGAAGCTGCTGCGCATAGGGCTCATAGCCCACGCGCACAGCGACCCGCACCTCGCGGTGACCAACGCCGTGCAGCTCCGTTCGGGTGACGTGGCGATCGCGATCACCCACTCCGGGTCCACGGGGGACGTCATCGAGCCGCTCCGGACCGCCTTCGAGCACGGGGCGACGACGGTGGCCATCACCGGGCGGCCCGACTCCGCGGTCACCCAGTACGCCGACCTGGTGCTGACCACGTCCACCTCGCGGGAGACCGAGCTGCGGCCCGCCGCGATGTCCTCCCGGACCAGTCAGCTGCTGGTGGTGGACTGCCTGTTCGTGGGGGTGGCGCAGCGGACGTACGAGACCGCGGCGCCGGCGCTCGCCGCGTCCTACGAGGCGTTGGCCCACCGGCACCGGAGCGCTTCGCGATAGACCGTAGGGAAAAGCACGTCCCCGTACTGGAGAAGGCCACCCCCCATGACCTCCCATGACCTGCGCAGTCAGCTGGCTTCCCTGACCACGGAAGCCTTCCGGCCCGAGCTGGCCGAGATCGACCGGCTGCCCACCCTCGACATCGCCCGGCTGATGAACGACGAGGACGCGGGCGTACCCGGCGCCGTGGCACGGCAGTTGCCGCGGATCGCCGCCGCCATCGACGCCGTGGCCGAGCGCATGAGCCGCGGCGGACGGCTCGTCTACGCCGGCGCGGGCACCGCCGGCCGGCTGGGCGTCCTGGACGCCTCCGAGTGCCCGCCCACCTTCAACACCGACCCCGACCAGGTCGTCGGGCTGATCGCGGGCGGCCCCGCGGCCATGGTCACCTCCGTGGAGGGCGCCGAGGACTCCGGGGAGCTGGCCCGCCGGGACCTGGACGCGCTCAAGCTCACCCCGGACGACAGCGTGGTCGGCGTCTCCGCGTCCGGCCGTACGCCCTACGCGGTCGGGGCCGTCGAGCACGCCCGGGCGCTCGGCGCGCTGACCGTGGGCCTGTCCTGCAACGAGCACAGCGCGCTGGCCGCCGCCGCCGAGCACGGCATCGAGGTCGTCGTGGGCCCGGAGCTGATCACCGGCTCCACCCGGCTGAAGGCGGGCACGGCCCAGAAGCTGGTGCTGAACATGCTGTCGACGATCACGATGATCCGGCTCGGCAAGACGTACGGGAACCTGATGGTCGACGTGCGCGCCTCCAACGACAAGCTCCGCGCCCGCTCGCACCGGATCGTCTCCCTGGCCACGGGCGCGGGGGACGCCGAGATCGAGAAGGCGCTCACCGAGACCGGCGGCGAGGTGAAGCACGCGATCCTCGTCCTGCTCACCGGCGTCGACGGCCCGACGGCCGCCCGTCTCCTGGAGGAGTCCGCCGGCCACCTGCGGGCCGCCCTGACCGACGCCTCCCGCTGACCCGCGCCGGGCCAGGCACCATGGAGGGGAGGAGGCACCCACCGATATGAATCACGCCCAGCTCACCGCCCTCGGACGGGCCCTTCGGCTGCTCGGGGAGCACGGGGAGGCGCTGACCGCCGACACGCCGGACGGCCGACTGCACGAGATCAAGGACGATCTGCGGCGGGCCCTGGATCTGCTGGACGACACCGTCGCCGCCGGCGCGCCCGCCACCCGGTGCCCCGAGCACCCGCAGGGCCCGGTGGACGAGAGCGCGCCCGACCTGTGCCTGCTGTGCGAGACCCGGCGCCGGGCCGCCCGCCGGTCGGAGTTCCAGGGCAGCAGGCCACGGCCGGGCGAGCCGGCCCGCACCGCGCCCTCCCGGTACGGCGTGCGCGGCGACCGGCCGCAGCCGCAGCAGCGGTGGCTGCCCGAGCTGTGGAACGGGCAGGAGTGGCAGCTCTGCGGCACACCGCGGCGGGACCGGCACGAGGCGGAGGCCTATCTCGCGGCCCAGCGGCGCGGATCGCGGCCCGCGATGGCCTACCGGCTCGTGCACGAGTTCACCGACTACGAGGTGCTGCGGGTGTGGGGGACGCCCCTACGGGTCGACATCGAACCCATGGGCAACCTCTGAGGGCCCGGGCCACCGCGGCCGGCCCGGGCCACCGCCGAGGGCCCGGGCCCGCTGAGGGCGGGTCAGCTCAGGGTCTTCACGGCCGCCGCGTCGTACGGCTGCAGTTCGTCGAAGCGGTCGGCGAGCACCTTGGCCGCCCACTCGGGGTCCTGGAGCAGCGCGCGGCCGACGGCCACCATGTCGAACTCGTCGGACTCCAGGCGGTCCAGGAGGTTGTCGATGCCCTTGACCGGGGAGCCCTCGCCCTGGAAGGCGTTGACGAAGTCGCCGTCGAGGCCGACCGAGCCGACGGTGATGACCGGCTTGCCGGTGAGCTTCTTCGTCCAGCCGGCCAGGTTCAGGTCGGAGCCGTCGAACTCGGGCAGCCAGTAGCGGCGGGTGGAGGCGTGGAAGACGTCGACACCGGCCGCGGCGAGCGGGGTGAGGAGGGCCTCCAGCTCCTCGGGGGTCTCGGCGAGCCGGGCGTTGTAGTCCTGCTGCTTCCACTGCGAGTAGCGGAACAGGATCGGGAACTCGGGCGACACCGCCGCACGCACGGCGGCGACGATCTCGGCGGAGAACCTGGTGCGGGACACCGGGTCGCCGCCGTAGGCGTCCGTACGGCGGTTGGTGCCGGCCCACAGGAACTGGTCGAGGAGGTAGCCGTGGGCGCCGTGGATCTCCACGCCGTCGAAGCCGATGCGCTCCGCGGCGGCGGCGGCCTCGGCGAACGCGGCGACGACGTCGTCCACGTCCTGCTGGGTCATCGCCTTGCCGGTGGGCTCGGCACCGGCGGTCTCCAGGCCGGAGGGGCCGACGGCGGGGGCGTCGGGGAACGGGGCGTCACCCTGCTTGCGGACCATGCCGATGTGCCACAGCTGCGGGACGATACGGCCGCCGGCCGCGTGCACGTCCTCGGCGACCTTCGCCCAGCCCGCCAGCTGCTCCTCGCCGTGGAACCGCGGGACGCGGTCGCTCTGACCGGCCGACTCGTGGCCGACGTAGGTGCCCTCGGTGACGATGAGGCCGACACCGGCGGCGGCACGGCGGGCGTAGTAGGAGCGCACGTCCGCACCGGGGATGCCGCCCGGGGAGAACATGCGGGTCATCGGCGCCATCACGATCCGGTTGGGAACGGTGAGACCGTTGAGCGCGATCGGGCGGGACAGGATCTGGGCCGCGCGGGAGGCGGGCGTCGTGGCGGTCACGTGGGGGCTCCTCGTGGGTGGCGGGTTGAACCGGCCGGTATGTGAGCACGCATTGTTGCAGCTCCTTAAGTAATCGCCTATGCGCTGCCCCACATTCCGCCCCACGGGAATCCTGTGCGTGGCGCCGCTCACACTCCGATCACCTCAAGCGACCCCAGAGCTGGGTCGCCGTCTGTTCCGTGAACCCTGTCGGTGAGGGATCCGTCGGCAGCTGCGCAGGCACCGTCGTGTCCTTCTTCTTGCCCGGCTTGTCGGCGAAGAGGGTGACGGTCAGGGTGAGCCGGGCGTCGTAGGCGACGGTCCACACCGTGCGACGGGTGATGCCGCCGCCCGCTCCCGCCGTGAACAGGCTCGCCGGAGGGCCTGCGACCGGGGTGGCCCCGGCACCGGCCGGTACCGGCGTGGCCGCCGCGCGGGCCGCCTGCCCGGGCAGGACCCGGTGGCGGTCGGGATGCGCGGAGTAGACGGTGCGGCCGTCGCGGGTGATGCGGGCGACGGTGTACGGCGCGGCGTACATGCCGTCGGCCGCGACCGCCGCGTACGCCGACGTGAGCCTCAGCGGAGTGGGCGCGGCCGTCTTCGGGAACCCGGTCAGCGGCGCCCCGAACGGCATCCTCTCCAGCGGCGTCATCACCGTACCCGCCTCCACCGCCCCGCTCACCGCGTCGTTGAAGGGTTTCCGGGCGTAGTCCGACCCCCCGTACAGCACCCGCACCGCACCGTCGCCGGGCTCCATGCCCACGACGGCGGTGTGCAGCCGTACCCCCTTGCCTGCCGTCCGCCCCTTGACCAGTTCCGCCGTGGAGACCTGCAGGGGGAGGTCGAAGGTGGTGCGCACGGTGTAGCCGCCGCGCGCCAGCTGGTCCTCGCTGATGCCGAGCCGGTCGGCGGCCTCTTTCGCCGCGACGTCGATCAGGTACTGCCGCTGCCCGTCGGTCGCCCCCGGCGGATAGAACCGGAACGCCGGGAAGCGGGCCCCGGAGCGCTGTTTCGCCGTGATGTCCCCGCTCGACGCCATCGCGTCCAGCACCCACTCCCAGCGCTTCTGGAGCGTCGCCGTGACCTTCGGGTCCGAGCCGGCCTTCTCGTAGTAGGAGGGGAGGTTGATGATGGCGGCCAGGGCCGCACCCTGGGAGACCGTGAGGTTCCTGGTGTCGACGTCGAAGTAGTTGCGCGCGGCCGACTGGATGCCGGCGGCGCCCCGGCCGAAGTACACGGTGTTGAGGTAGCCCTCCAGGATCTCGTCCTTGGAGCGCGTGCGGTCCAGCTTGACCGCGATCAGCGCCTCGCGCGCCTTGCGTGACAGGGTCTGCTCGGGGCTGAGCAGCGCGTTCTTGACGTACTGCTGGGTGATGGTGGAGCCGCCCTGCCGTTCGCCGCCGGTCAGCGCCGCCGCGACGGCACGGACGAGGGCCTTCGGGGAGACGCCGGAGTCGGTCCGGAAGGAACGGTTCTCTGCGGCGATCACCGCGTTCTGCACATACCGCGGGACCTGCGACAGCGGCACTTCCTGACGGTCGACCGGACCGCGGCGGCCCAGGTAGGCGCCCTTCTCGTCGAGGAAGACGGTGCTCTGGACGACCGTGTCCGGATGCGGCTCGGGAATGACGGTGAGCTTGTACGCGACGACGACCGCCCCGCACAGCAGGGCGAACAGGAGAAGGAAGGCGACCAGCAGGTGACGCGCGATACGGCCCCGGTTGCGGCGCAGACGGACGCGGAACGGGACGCGCCGCGAACTCGCCCGTGCGCGCGCCTTCTTGGGCGCCTTCTGCGGTTCCTCCCTGGACCCCTCCCTGGGCTCCTCGTCGGGCATCTCCCTGGGTTCCTCCTTGAGCTCCGGGGTCATGCCGACCACCCCCCGCTCCGCAGCCGTGCCACGACGGCGCCCGCGGCGTCGTACACCCTGACGCCCTCACCGCCCCGGGTCTTCTCCATGCCCTCGACGATGAGCGCCTTGGTGTCCTGTGCGGACAGCGACGTGGTCGCGTACCAGACCCCCCAGCCGGGGCTGCCCGCCAGGGTGAGCACCTTGGCGGCGACCTGACGGTGACCGGTGCTCAGCTCGACGCGTCCCGGGTCCCCGGTGACGCCGTAGTACAGGCCGGACAGGAAGTACCTGCCCTCGACCGGCTCCGCCTGCAGGGACACCCCCGGCTCGTGGCGCGAGTAGGCGTCCAACCCGCGGAACTGGTCGGCCTGTTGCGGCGTTGACCAGTGACTGCCGTCCGCGGTCAGCCACATCTCCACGCCGGGCGCCGCCTGCACCCGCTCCCCGGGCGCCACGATCCGCACGGAACCCACCGCCCGACTGCCCGCCGTACCGGACGACTCACCGTGACCGCTCCCGGCGACCCGGCCGACGGCGAGGGAGCCCCCGGCCACCAGCACCACCGCGCAGGCACCGGCGGCCACCGCGGCCCGGCGCCGCCGCCTCGCCCGCCCCCGTGCGGTCACCGCGTCCAGCGGGAGCGGGCCGGGAACCACGTCACCGGCCACGGCGGCGTAGGCCTCGCGCAGCCGCTGTTCGTCACCCCCGGCCGCCTTCGTCCCACGCCTGGCGACGTGGCGCACCGCGCCCTTGGAGATGCCGAGCAGCTGACCGATCTGCGCGTCCGGCAGCCCCTCGCCGTACCGCAGCACCAGCACGGCCCGCTGCCGGGCGGCACGGCCCACGAGCGGCCACGGCCGCCGCAGCCGGCTCCGCACGAGCTGACGCCGTACGTGGAAGTCGACGTCGTTGCGCGGAACGCGGCGCCAGCGCGCGTACACCCGTATCAGCGTCCTCCGCGCCAGTTCCTCCGCCTCGGGCAGGTCCTCGGTGAGCAACCGCGCGGTGACGAGGAGCCGGGGCCAGCAGGCGCGCGCGCAGGCGGCGAAGTCGTCATGGATCCGGGCACCCGTCCGCATCGTCTTCTCCTTCGGTCACGTGTGTTTCGATGTACGCCGCGCTCGCGGCCCACGGGACCTGTACGCACGGGCGGGACAGGCGGGTTGCACGGGAGACACAAGACACAGAGAGACAGCAGAGAGACCCGGTAGGACTCAGCAAGACGCAGCAAGACTCCGGCGGAGGGCATGACCGAGGACGAGTTCGACGCTTTCTACGCAGCGGCCTTCCCCCGCCTGACCGGGCAGCTCTATGCCTTCACCGGAGACCACGGCGAGGCCCAGGACGTGGTGCAGGAGGCGTTCGTACGCGCCTGGGACCGGCGGAAGTCCTTCCTGGCCGACAGCGCCCCCGAGGCCTGGATCCGCACGGTCGCCGTACGGCTGGCGGTCAGCCGCTGGCGGCGCGCCAGGCGCTGGCTGGAACTGATGCGACGGCACACGCCGCCCGAGTCGACTCCCGGCCCCGGTCCCGAACACACCGCCCTGGTGGCAGCGTTGCGCCAATTGCCCCAGGCGCAGCGGTTGGCGATCGTCCTGCACCATCTGTGCGACTTGAGTGTCGAGCAGGTAGCCTCCGAGACCGGCGCGCCCGTGGGCACGGTCAAGGCCCGGCTGTCCCGGGGCCGGGCGGCACTGGCGAGGCAGCTGGGCACGGACGAGGCCGATGAGCCGGTACGGAAGGAGGGCGGCCGTGTCGGATGACCTCGTCCCGGACGACCTGACCACCGCACTCCGCGAGTTGGCGACGGCGAACGAGACCCCGCCGGCCCTCGGCGCTCGCGGGATCCGCCGCCGCGCCGTCCGCCGGGGCCGCCGCCGTCGCACGGCCCTCGTCCTCGGCGCGGGCGCCGCGGCCCTCGCCCTGGCGGCCTTCGCACTGACGCTGAACCCGGGCGACGGCACTCCGGCCCACCGCCAGGCCCCGGCGGCCACCGCTCCCCGGCTCCCGGCGTCCCCCACTCCCACCCCCAGCCCTCTCACGACCCCGGTCATCGGCACGGTGGACGTCGAGAAGCGGGCCCTGACCGTCGACGGCCGGGTCATGCGCATCACCTCGGGCTACCCGACCCGCCCCTCCGCCGGCCTGCTGACCGTCACCGCGAAACTCGACCTCACACGGGACACGGCCCACGGACTCACCACGTCCGCCTGCAAGGTGGCCGAACCGTACGTGGTCGAGCTGCGCGGCACCGACAGGTCCAGCCTCTACGTCGGCTCACTCGCCTGCGGCTCCCGCGGCGCCTGGATCGGCCTCGACACGAAGAACGCCGTATGGCTCTACAACAGGCTGAGGCCGGGCGACACGCTGTCGGTGTCGGTCACGCCGAGGACCTAGCCTTCGGCGAACGCCCGAGGGCGGCACCCCCAGCCACCAGCTGGGAGTGC